>JALYXI010000471.1 GCA_030947245.1 Acidobacteriota bacterium | reverse complement strand
TTTTCTTCGAAAGTGAAACTGTAAGAAGCAGAGTGTCCGGTTTGCTGTTTCCATAAGCGTTCCGAAGCGGCTGACCAGATATCGTGATTGCCCGGTATCAAATAAAGCGGGATCGCCGAATACTTGTGGAATAACGGATGGAGTTGGCTCCACTCAGCCGGTGCGAGCTCGTCGTGATACCCCTCGATTGTGTCTCCAACGTTGATTACGAAGGCAGGGTGCTCCGCCGCCACTTGGGCCCAAATTCGTTCGTAAACAGAAGGGTCCGCGCCGCCGGTGCGATCGCCCAGAATCGCGAACCGAAGTTGCGCCTGGGCCAGCGCACCCAGCAGGCCCAAAGCCAACAGCAGCTTTTTGATCATCTGATGAGAAGTTTACTTCCTGCCCCGTACTCACCATTACGAACAGCCATGCATCTTGACCGGTGGATCGCCGCAATCCTGCCGCCGCTCGTCTTTTGGATTCTTCTCAACGGATTAGATGACCTGATTGTGGACGCGGTCTGGTTGGTTTCCCGGTTCTTCCCGCGCAAGGATCTGAACCCGCCGCCCGGCACGCCGGAACGCCCGGTCGCTATCTTCATTCCGCTCTGGCGCGAACACCGTGTTATCCGCGCCATGGTGGAACACAACATTGGGGCCCAGAAATACGAGCAGTACGACATCTTCATTGGCGCTTACCCGAACGACGCCCCTACACTGGCCGCCCTTGCCGATCTGGAAACGCGCTTTAAACGGGTCCATATCGCCGCGTGCCCGCACGATGGCCCAACATCGAAAGCCGATTGCCTGAACTGGATTTATCAGCGCATGCTGCTACACGAGGAACTGCACGGCGTCCACTTTGAAACAATCGTTACTCACGATGCCGAAGATCTAATCTATCCCGAAGCACTTCGTCTCCTCAATTACCACACCCGCCGCAACGGAATGGTGCAAATCCCGGTTCTCGCGTTGCCTACGCCGTGGCATCAATTAACCCACGGAGTGTATTGCGACGAGTTTGCCCAGTTCCAGTTCCGGGATATGGAAGTACGCAATCTGCTGGGCGGTTTTATCCCTTCAAACGGCGTTGGCACGGGCTTTTCGCGCGAAGCCATCGAGGCGCTTGCCGCGGCCTACGGAAACCGCATCTTCGAGCCTGCCTGTCTTACGGAAGACTATGAGAACGGCTACCGGGTTCACCGGCTCGGGTTTCCACAGCTATTTATCCCGCTTACACGGATAGGAGGCAGCTTCGCCGCCACCCGTGAGTTTTTCCCGCGAAGATTTCGGGCAGCGGTGAAGCAGCGCACACGCTGGACAACCGGCATCGCCCTCCAATCCTGGGAGCACCACGGCTGGCGGGAGACAATGGCCCAGCTGTGGTGGTTTTGGCGCGACCGGAAGGGCTTGTTCAACAACCTTCTCACCCCTGCATTTCACCTGCTGACCTTCTACGGCCTGCTTACATGGGGACTGAGTATTGCAACCCACGCGGCATGGGTTATGGACGGCCTGTTGCCCCCTGCGCTGAACTGGTGCCTTGCCGGTGTCGAGGCGCTTCAACTCGCGATTCGTTCGGGCTCCTCAGCCTGCATCTATGGATGGCGGTTTGCCCTCACTTCACCCCTTCGCGTGATCTGGGGCAATTGGATTAACTTTCTGGCTTCTACTTTAGCCGTAAGCAGTTACGCCTCCGCCCGCATTCGCGGCGTACCTTTGGCCTGGCTGAAAACGGAGCACGCTTACCCCAATCGGGCGATGCTCCTGGAAGAGATGACGACCGCTCCGCACTTAGACGCGCTACCTGCGGCACAGCCTCTTGACGATATGGTTTCACTTACCGTGACGCGTTCCTTTCCCGCTGCCGTGGCCCGCCGATGGAAGGTGCTTCCGTTCAAAGTCAGCGCGGGGCACCTCCACATCGCAGGCGTTGAACATCCCACTGATGAGATGCATCTGGAACTTGCCGGCTTGTGTTCGCTTGAAATCCGTTTTCACAGAATTTCGGTGGCGGACTACGAGCAGATGTGCGCCCGCTACCTTCCGGCGCTTACGCCACTTTTGGAGGATCCAGAATCGACCGCGGGATGAAACCCGTGATCCGCCATTTCCCGTCCAGCTTCTCCGTAGAAATCCTCACCACCTGCTGCCTCCGTTCCGTAGGCCCGTTTTCTTCCTTAGAATGCAGTTCCAAAAACCATTCGGTTTCCGCCATGCGCTGCAATCCATCGCCTGACTCGTCCCGGATCTCAATCACGCACAGGATGTCATACTGCGCCGTGAGCGCACCGATGTTGGCGGCCAGATCCTGATACCCGGGCATCTTCTTCGCGAAGGTTTCAAGAGCCCCCGGCTGATTGCCGGCGCTTAAGTGCGCCGCCAGGGAAGTAAGCAGCTCTAATGTGGGCGGTTTCTCGTCCCCACGAAGCAGCAGCGGAAACACACCCGCAAACAGCCGCCGCGTCCACATCCTACGTCCGGTAACTGGCATTGATGCGGATGTATCCCTCGGTGAGATCACAGGTCCAGAAGGTGGCTTTGCCTCGGCCCGTTCCTTCGATTGTGAACCGGATCAGGCAGTCGGGCGCGTCGAGCTTGGATTTCAACTCGATTTCAGAAAACGGGGCAGCCAAGCCTTTACGACATACCTGGATCCCCTGCATTTCGATGGTCACCTTTCCCGGATCGAAAGCCACTCCCGCGTTCCCCGCCGCGCAGAGAATGCGGCCCCAGTTCGGATCGCGGCCCGCAACCGCAGTCTTCACCAGCGGGGAATTCGCGATTTGCCTCGCGAGAGCCACAGCCATTTCCTCCCGAGCCGCACCGGTCACTTCGATTGTGATCAGCTTGGTGGCGCCCTCGCCGTCACGCGCGATTTTGCGCGCTAAGGATTGGAGCACGCCCGTGACCGCGTCCTGCACCGCCGGAAGCTCTTTCGGATCCGGCCGGAACCCGCAGGCTCCGTTCGCGAGCAGAATCAGAGTGTCATTGGTGGACGTATCGCCGTCCACGCTGACGCGGTCATAGCTGGCGGCGTTGCCGGCGCGCAGCATGCGGTTCAGCGCTACCGGAGCCAGTTGCGCGTCCGTCATCACGAAGCCAAGCGTTGTAGCCATCCGCGGCTGAATCATGCCGGAGCCTTTGGTCATGCCGGCAATCCGTACCTTGCCCCGCCGCAGCTTCAGTTCCGCCGATTCTTCCTTCACCACCAGATCGGTGGTCAGGATCGCGTGCGCCACCCGGCTGAACCCGTCTTCTTTCAGTCCGGCAGCCAGCGCCGGGATTTCCTTCAGAATCAGGTTCGGATCCAACTCCACCCCAATGACGCCAGTGGACGCGGTAAGGACCTGGTTGGGCGCAAGCCGTAAGGCCTTTGCAACCGCTTTCACAGTAGCCGCCGCGACCTTATCTCCCGTACGCGTGGCGCAGTTCGCGTTGCCGGCGTTGATCAACACCGCTCCGGCCACGCCGCGGGATTCGCGCAGGTTCCGCCGTGATAGCCGCACCGGGGCCGCAGCCGCACGATTCTGCGTGAACACAGCAGCCGCCGATGCCGGGATGCCCGAAACAATCATCGCCACGTCATCACGCGTATCTTTTCGGATACCCGCGTAAGCCGAGGCGTACCGGTATCCCAGAGGCAAGGTCAAATCAGGCTCTCATTTCCGTTTAAGCGCAAACCGTTCATAAATGCACCGGATAAAATTCTGCCGCGTCCTTCCATCTGCACTTCGAGCGCCTCAAGAATGGTGCCGCCGCCACACGCGACGCGGGTAGTTCGCCCCGGCATCAAGGTCCCCGGCGCGGCGTTTGCCGTTTCTTCCAAAACGGTAGCACGCCACACGTGAAGCAAATGCCCGCGCAGAAGAGTATGCGCGCCCGGCCATGGCTTCATCCCTCGAACCTGATTGTGAATTTCCAGTGCGCTTCTCCGCCAATCGATCCGTCCGTCCTCCTTCTTAAGAATCGGCGCGAGAGTCGCCAAGGCGGAATCCTGCTTTTCAGGCACGATGGTACCGAGCGCGTCCACGGTTCGCACCAGCAACGCCGCACCCATCGAGGCCAATCGTCCGGCCAGTTCCAGCGCGTCTTCGTCCGGCCCGATCTCCGTTTTCGATTTCATCAGCATGTCACCGGTATCCAGGCCCGCGTCAATCTTCATGGTGGTTACGCCGGTCACGCGATCCCCTCGCGCAATAGCCCATTGAATGGGCGCCGCTCCGCGAAGCCGAGGCAGCAGCGACGCGTGGACATTTATGATGCCTTTCGGTGGGATGTCGATCACGGCCTGCGGAATGATCTGGCCGTAGCCCACTACAACCATCAGGTCCGGCGCAAGCAAGCGCAAGTGCTCGACGGCTTCCGGACGGCGAATCCGCTCGGGCTGAAACACGGGAATTTCCCGCTCCAGCGCACGGAGTTTCACAGGCGATTGCGCCAGCTTGTGACGGCGGCCCTTCGGCCGGTCCGGCTGGGTAATTATTTCGACCACTTGGTATCCGGCATCCAGCATCGCATCGAGTGTAGGCACCGCAAAATCCGGAGTTCCCAAAAACACTACCCGCGGCGGCGTACTTAACCCCATTCCCCGGCTTTGATCAGCTTACGAATTTTCCGTTTGATTACATCGCGCTTCAGCGGACTCAAGTGGCTCAAAAACAATTTCCCGTAAAGATGATCGATCTCATGCTGCATGGCCCGCGCCAAAAGATCTTCGCCGGTCACTTCGAAGAATTCACCTTTCGCATTCTGCGCCCGGACGGTAGCCGTTTTGGCGCGCCGCACATCCTCCCGAAAACCCGGAATGCTCAGGCATCCTTCTTCGCCTACCTGCTTGCCTTCCTTCCGCACGATCTCGGGATTGATCAGAACGATCGGGGCCGGGTCTTCGTCTTCTCCCCGGCCGCAATCGATCACTGTCAGCTTCTGGCTCACGCCCACCTGCGGCGCCGCCAAACCGACCCCTTTGGCGTGGTACATCGTCTCGAACATGTTGGCGATCAGCTCATCCAGTTCCGGAGTGTTGAAATTGGTGACATTGTCCCCTTCGCGTTCCAGCACGGGATCGCCGTACTTCACAATCTTATAGACCATCGCTAAAACCGGGCCACCTGCTCCCGGTATCCTTCGAAGTTGCGTTGCGTTTCAGCGAGCGAATCACCGCCGAACTTTTCGAGAAATGCCCCGGCCAGGACAATGGCAACCATGGCCTCTCCAATCACCCCGGCGGCGGGAACCACGCACACATCGCTGCGTTCATAAGCGGCTTTCGCCGGCTCTCTGGTTTCCAGGTCCACTGATTCCAAAGGACGGCGCAACGTGGAGATTGGCTTCAACATACCGCGCACGCGAATCTCCTGTCCGTTGGACATGCCTCCTTCGATTCCGCCGGCGCGATTGTTTCCGCGAAAGAATCGCCGCTCGTCGCGCTCGTAATGAATGGTGTCCTGCACGGCGGAGCCATAACTCGCCGCGCCCTGCTCCGCGAATCCGATCTCGACACCCTTCACGGCCTGCATGGAAACGATGGCCTGCGCCAGGCGTCCATCCAGGCGCGTGTCCCAGGTGACATGGGATCCAAGACCAACGGGAGCCCCGCTCACCACAACTTCGAAGATCCCGCCCACCGTGTCACCGGTCCGGTACGCCACATCCACAACCTCTTTCATCCGCGCTTCCGTTTCGGCGTCCACGCAACCCAGCAGCACTTCATCCCGCAGACTGAGCGCTTCAATTTCCGCCCATTCCGCCTCGCGGTTCATCCGGCACTCACCCACTGCGATTACGTGGCTGAGTACTCTGATTCCGAACGGAGCCAGAAGCGCCTTCGCGAATGCGCCCACGGCGACCCGCGCCGTCGTCTCCCGCGCGCTGGCCCGCTCCAGCACATACCGCGCGTCGGCGAAGTTGTACTTGATTGCGCCTGCCAGATCCGCGTGTCCCGGCCGCGGCCGCGTGACGCTCTTGAACTTTTCTCCGCTTCCGGCGAAGTCTTCCACAGGCAGCGCTTCCGTCCAATTCCGCCAATCCCTGTTGCGGATGATGATTCCTACCGGTGACCCGATTGTCCGGCCGTGACGCACGCCGGCCACGATTTCGGCGCGGTCGGTTTCGATTTTCATTCGACCGCCGCGCCCGTAGCCTTGCTGCCTCCGCCACAGTTCGCGATCAATCCGCTCAAGCCGGATTTCCACTCCGGCCGGCAGGCCCGCTAGCGTAGCGATTAGGCATTCCCCGTGGCTTTCGCCAGCGGTCTCGAATCGGAACATTCTCTGAAATTCGATAATAACGCGGGAGGAGTTTGCCTACACCTTGACCGTATTACAGAATAACGCCCGGTACTTCTCCGGCAGTCTCACCACGCCCATATCCCGGCCGACGCACAAATGTTTCGTGAATCCCGTTGCCAGCAGATCCCCGCCCTCTGCGCGATGCATCTGGTAGCCGAACCGGACGATCTTGGCGCCGGCTTCCAATATGCTCGCGCGCACACGCACTTCATCGTCAAAGCGCGCCGGGCGCAAGTAGCGGCAGTTCGCTTCCACCACCACCAGGAACACGCCGTCTTCCCGCTCCATGTCGCGGTAGCGGAATCCCAACGCGGTGCAGAAATCCACCCGAGCCACTTCCATCCACACCAGGTAATTCGCGTGATACGCCACGCCCATCTGATCGGTTTCGGCATACCGTACGCGTATGCTGGTTTCGTGTTCCGTCACCGCCGCAGTATAGCCGGTGGCGGGACCGCCAACGCAAAGACTGCTATCGTGGCTATCACCTCGAATCGAAAACCGATATAATCCACCGGTGATGCCACCGAACGCTGCGGGTTTTGTTTGACTCAGAATCCGCGGTCCTTCTTGGCTTCGCTGGGGCCCGCTGCCTTTTCGCTCTCCGGGCGGATGGCGGCCCGGCCCAATATCGTTTTCATGCTCACGGACGATCAGGGCTATGGAGACCTCGCGTGTCTTGGCAATCCTGCGGTGAAGACACCGAACCTTGACCGGCTGCATGAGCAAAGCCTGCGGTTGACCGACTTTCACGTAAGCCCCACATGCGCGCCGACCCGCAAGGCGCTGATGACCGGACGGCACGAGTTCCGCTCGGGCGTGACTCATACGATTTTCGAGCAGGTTTCGGCAGATCGCCGCTTTGTGCGCGGGCTGCAGTTTGGCGTCGCCTGGACGTGGTCAAAGGCCATGGATTATGCGGACGCGAATGCTGACCTTCTAAGCACACTGATCGACCCGAAGGTGTGGAACTATGGGCGCGCAGGGTACGACCGGACGCACGTGCTGAAGATCAATTTCACTTATGAGCTGCCGAATGGGAGCGGGGTGTGGCGCAATGGCGCGGCGCGGGTACTGCTCGACCGGTGGCAGATTTCGGGCATCGCTACGATGCAGAGGGGTGCGCCGCTCGGGATCGGGCTCGCGTTTGTGAACTCGGTGGACACGACCGGGTCGCCGACGGACGGTGCGCGCGTGGTGGTGTTAAAAAACGCGGTGTTGCCGAAGAGCGAGCGGACCTTTGCACGCAACTTCGATACTTCGGCGTTTGCGCCGCCCGCAGTGGGGTCGTTCGGCAATGCGCCGAAGGACGTGATCCGAGGGCCGGGGCTGAACAATTGGGATCTGATGCTGTTTAAGAACATCCCGATTCATGGTGAACGCGTGCAGGCGCAATTGCGTGGCGAGTTTTACAACGCGTTTAATCATACTCAGTTCACGGCTTGGAATACGGCGGCGACGTTCGATGTGGCGGGACGGCAGTCGAATGTCCTGTTTGGGCAGGCGGCGGCAGCGGCCCCCGCTCGGCGAATTCAGCTTGCCATGCGAGTGTCGTTTTAGTGCGGAACGGTGCTCCGGGCTACAGCAGACCGGCTCGTCCTCAACTGCGGGCTGGCCAAGGAGGGGCTTCAGAATGCGATCCGTAAGGAAACGACGGAGTGGCGCGAGTGTGTTGAGTTCGTGCGTCCTTTTGCTGGGATATGCGCTTTGCGCGTCAGCGCAACAGCAATACAAAGCGAATTGGGAATCTCTCGATCAGCGGGCAACGCCCTCGTGGTTTCTAGACGCCAAGTTCGGTATTTTCATTCATTGGGGCGTGTATTCGGTCCCGTCGTTCGCGGCTGCGGGAGTGCCGAAAGAGCAGCAGTATGCGGAGTGGTACTGGCACTCATTGACGAAAGGCCGGAATGATCCGGATGCGCCCGGCGCCGCAACGTGGAAATTTCATCAGCGGGTATTCGGCGCGGACTTTCCCTATCAGAATTTTGCGCCGATGTTCCGGGCCGAGCTATTCGACCCCGATCGGTGGGCAGAGGTCCTTGCGGGATCCGGCGCCAAGTACGTCGTTTTGACCTCCAAACATCATGAGGGCTTTGCATTGTGGCCGAGCCGCGAAGCGTCGGCGACGTGGGAACGGCCTTGGAACAGCGTGGAAGCGGGACCTCATCGCGACCTGCTGGGCGATCTGGGAGAGGCCGTGCGGCGCAAGAATCTCAAAATGGGCTTCTATTATTCGCTGTACGAATGGTACAACCCGCTTTGGCTTACCGATAAGCCTCGTTATGTGCGCGAGCACATGCACCCGCAATTCAAGGATGTTGTGACGCGGTACAAGCCGTCGATTATTTTTTCCGACGGTGAATGGGAGTTGCCATCGGCGGAGTGGCGCACGCCGGAGCTGCTGGCATGGCTGTTCAATGAGACATCCGTTAAGGACGAAGTAGTTGTGAACGACCGCTGGGGCAAAGATACGCGGCACAAGCACGGTGGCTATTATACGACGGAGTATACGCCGGGGATGAGCGGCATGGACCACCCATGGGAAGAGAGCCGGGGCATGGGCTTTTCTTACGGGTACAATCGCATGGAACGGCTGGAGGATTACCACACTGGCCGCGAGTTGGTGCTGATGCTGGTGGACTTGGTAAGCCGTGGCGGCAACCTGCTGCTGGACATCGGGCCAACGGCGGATGGGCGGATTCCGGTGATTATGCAGCAGCGGCTGCACGAAATCGGCGATTGGTTGAAGGTGAATTCCGAAGCGATTTACGGTTCGAGGCCCTGGACGCAAACCAGGCAATGGAGCGCCGGAGAGCAGCCTCACGTGGAATACAACAAGGAGTTCATGACCGCCTATGACGTGGGGAAGCTTTCGGAAAAGCCAGCGGCCGGCAAAGCCTCGATCGAAGCGTTTTTCACAAAGAGAGGGAACGACGTGTTTGCGATCCTGCCGCGCTGGGGACGGGGAGCTTTCACGATCAAGGATCTTGAAGGATCGAGTCTGAAAACGGTGACACTGCTGGGATCGGATCTTCCGTTGAAGTGGCAGCGCCAGGGAAGATCTGTTTCCGTCTTGTTACCGGATTTGCCGGAGCACCTCGCAAAGCAGCCCGCCTGGGTATTGAAGCTGAGCGGCCCGGCCCACTGAGCTTCGCCAACGCAACCCGGTCTATCTGCAAAGCGTCTGGTAGACTTGGCTCGAATGCGTGTGAAAGTGCTTTTCTTCGGCAGCCTGCGCGACATTGCGGGCATGTCCCAGGACACGCTCGATCTACCTCCCTCTTCCGCGCTGGCTGACGTTTTCGATCATTATGCTTCCCGCTTTCCGCGAATTCACGAGCTTGCGGCCAGCATCGTTCTGGCGCGCAATCATGAATTTTCCTCTCCCGCCGCGCTCCTGAGCGATCAGGACGAAGTTGCGCTTCTTCCCCCGGTGAGCGGCGGTTCGTCCGCTTTCCATCTGACAATTGAACAGGATCCCGGCCATCTTTTCGCTCTGACGCGAATGCCAATCGACACGCCCGCTCTCACGCGCCGCATGAGCTCCCCCACGGACGGCGCTGTGGTGGCGTTCGAAGGCATAGTCCGCAACAACACCAAGGGCCGGACAACGCGGTTTCTGGAGTACGACTGCTATGAGCCATTGGCGATCAAGACCATGGCGGCTCTGGGCCGTGACTTGGCTGCGGCTCACGCAATTGGCCGCATCGCGATGGTCCACAGGCTGGGCCGCATGGAAATCGGCGAGGCCAGCGTGGTAATCGTTGCGGCCGCGCCCCATCGGCGTCCCGCCTTCGAAGCCGCACTCGCCGGTATTGACCGCCTGAAGCGGACCGTTCCGATCTGGAAGAAAGAATATTTCGAAGACGGCGAAGTCTGGGTGGAAGGGGAATGGGACCGGCAACTTCGTGAGCAAATCGCCTAGACGCCCGGCGGTGGCAGCGCTCCTCCTCGCCACGCTCGCGCTAGCGCAAGATCCTATTCTGCGCCTCGACGTCCGCCTGATCCGTGTCCTTACCACGGTGCGCGATGCTTCCGGATCTCTTCTCGGCACTCTGAACAAAGAAGATTTCTCCATTCTGGACAACGGCGCGCCCCAATCCATTTCGATTTTCGAGCGCCGCACGGAGCAACCCCTTTCCGTGGCGCTTCTGGTGGATACCAGCGGTTCTACCGCGAAAGACTTGAAATATGAGGTGGATTCCGTTGCGCGTTTTCTGAACGCGTTGTTCACGGGCGGCAACCCGGAAGACTCTGTCGCGCTCTTCAGTTTCAACTATCAGGTCACCAAGCATAGCGGCTTCATCCGCAACCAACACACGCTGGAAGCGCGCTTGCGCACGCTGCGCGGGGAAGCGGGGACCGCGCTCTATGACGCCATTTATCTGGCGGCAAGTGAACTGGACCGGCGCCCGGGCCGCCGGGTTATGCTGATCGTAACCGATGGCGGCGATACGTTCAGCGCCAAAGATTATCATGCCGCGCTGAACGCCGCCCAACTGGCGGATGCCGTCATTTATCCGGTTCTGGTGGTTCCTATCGCGGGCGATGCGGGCCGCAACATCGGCGGCGAACACGCACTTGCCACGCTGGCGGGCGGCACCGGCGGCCGGGTGTTCGAACCCACGCTGGGCTCCGCTCTCGATGCCGCTTTCTCCGACATTTTGAAAGAGCTTCGCACGCAGTATCTGCTGGCCTACTACCCGCACGAAACACCCCTTACCAAAAACCATTTCCACAACCTGGAAGTGCGCGTGAACCGTCCCGGTTTGCACGTGCTCTCACGCAATGGCTACTATGGTGAGTCCATCCAATGAGCTCGAAAGGCACATCCGAAAAGAAGGCGCCGGCGCAGACATTCGAAGAAGTGAAATATCTGAAGCACCTCATCGAAACGCAAACGCCCGTATTCCTAAAATTAAGCGACAACGAAGAGATCCACGGCTTTGTCGAGTACTTCGATTCGCGCTTCCTTCGCATCACGCGCAAGGGCCAGGCCAACCTGTTCGTATTCAAGCACGATATCAAGTATTTGGTGGAAGAGCCCGATGCGGTTTCTGGAAACAGCTGAGTCCATCGCCCGAGAAGCCGGTGCCATCCTTCTGGACTTTCTGGCGCGCCGGGTGGGTTTTCAGCTAAAGGGCGATTTCGATCTGGTCACCGATGCCGACCGCGCCAGCGAAAAGCTCATCGTAAAGCTCCTGAACGGCCATTTTCCGGATCACGGCATCATTGCCGAAGAAGGTGGCGGGCATGACTCGAGATCCGAATATCGCTGGTACGTCGATCCGCTGGACGGCACCACCAACTTCGCCCACGGTTACCCGATGTTCAACGTCACACTGGCGCTGGAGAAGGGCGAGGAGATGATCGCCGGTGTAGTGTTCGACCCGCTTCGGAACGAGATGTTCCGCGCAGGCCGCGGTACGGGCGCGTACCTGAACGACGTTCCCATTCAGGTTTCCGCGGCGCAGCGCTTAGCCGACAGCCTGGTTTCAACCGGATTTCCCAGCCATAACCGCCAGCGCAACGCCAACATCCACTTCTATCACCAACTCGCCATGTCCACTCATGGCGTGCGCCGTGGCGGAAGCGCCGCAATCGACTTGGCCTATGTCGCGTGCGGCCGGCTCGATGCATTTTGGGAGTTTGGCCTTAAGCCGTGGGACCTCGCCGCAGGTAAGCTTCTGGTGATGGAAGCGGGT
>JALYXI010000402.1 GCA_030947245.1 Acidobacteriota bacterium | reverse complement strand
ATGGCGGTGGTCGAAGTAGAAAGATCCGTTGACAAACCAGACGGCGGATTCATTCGGGGTGCCGGCCGCATTGCGTAGAACGGAGTAATAGCCGGGGTAGGTGTTGCTGGTCAGGTTGAGATCGGCTGTGGGGAGGGTGTCATCGATCTTCAACACGGTGGTGCCCTGAAACCCGGAGTGCATTTTGCCGGATTCGTCCCAGGCCCGCATTAAACGCCCGCTCAACGTGGAGTCGATGCCCGCGAAAGCGGTTCCCAATTGTCCGAACAGTTCAGAGGATTCGGTGCTGCCGTCCCCGAGCGACACCAACTTGCGGATACCGCCGAAGCGCGGCTCCGGAGGGGTGAGCAGGTCGAGGTAGAAGTTGGAGAACTTTGCCGTCCGCGGCTCGTTCCGGTAAAGGTCCACGCCAACCAGTTTCAGTTGCTGCATTGTGCTCAGCAACGGTCCCATCGATGCTTCTACATAGTGCGGCGAGGAAATGTGGGCTCCATTGCTATTGATGACCTGCTGCAGATTAGCCGCCGCGCTGGCCTGCACGCCCGGCACCCGCGCCGACATGGCGGGCGTGGAACCCAGCATAAGGGTATAGAGATTCCGGTATTGCACTTGTTGGATCGGGTTGTTGTCCGGCCCCAAATTCAGCTGGGTACCGTCCTGGAGCGGCGCGAAATCATCGTCCCAGAGAATGTTGCCGAATAATACCGCCGCCGCTTTCATCCGGTCCCGGTCAGGGCCGGCAACCACATTGCGGGCGAGCATATCGTTCACGAAGGGCGCCAGCCGGCTCATCGCGAGCCCTCCCATCCAATACTGGTTGTCAAAGTCGTAAATCCCGTTCTTATTGACCAGGATGTCGAGCAGGTCATGGGCGTAATTTGTGATGGTGGCGACCTGCTGAACCGCCAGCTTTCCTGTCGTGTCGCGCCACATGTCCAGGAGCGGCCGCGCTGTCGGATCGGCGCTGTAGAGCCAGTCGTAATAGCTTTGATCGGTCCGGACGCGCTGCACGATTTGGTTCACAGTGGCTCCCGGCAGATAGAGCGAGCTGTAGCCGCCCGGCGGATCGGCGAACGTGGCCGGGTATCGATACACTTTGTTGAGGTTAATGCCGCCATGGAGATTCATCTGCAAGCCGATGTTCTGCACCTGCAACGGATTGGCGAGGTCATTGCCTTTAGTGCCGGTAAAAATGGCCCAGAACATGCGTACTTTCGGCGATACCACATCATCGGCGCTGCGGCGCGACGCCCGGAACGACAGCCCGGCGGCCTGCTGGCCATTCATATCGCGGGCAGCCGCATACACCCCGGCTCCGCTTCCATTCAATCCCAGAGCCTGCGAAGCCTGTCCCGAGTACACGCCGAGCACGGGCGCACCCGCACCCGCCGCCGCTTTGTACAGCATCCAGTACCAGCCCGTGTTGCGCGCCCACGGGTCCCAGGTGGCGACCTGCCGAAAAAAGGGGCTTTGGGGAAAAGACGTCGTGTAAGGAATCTGCCGGAAGGCATCCATCAGCAGCGGGCTGCCATCATACACATTCCCTTTGCTGTCCACTCCCTCCTGCGCATTGTCGGCAATGTGCCCGCGGTACCGGCCCGTATCGGGCTGTACCGCCGCAAACGCGTTCAGGTAATACTGCAGATCCATATCCGTCTCTTCCAGGATCTGCACCGAGGGCTGCCCGGCTTCCACCGTGATGGTCGACTTATACGATCCCGGCCCGCCCGCGATCAGCAGCGTGTTGCCGTAATACAGCCCGGGGCGGTCATAGGTGTAAGCTACTTGAACCACCACTTTCAACGGCCCGCTTTCCACCAGCGTGCTCGCCACCGTCAGCGCCGGGAGCGTTCCGGGATTCGGCGTGCCGTTCCAATTCTCGTACCGGTAGATGTAGTTCGGACCGGTGGCCGTCCACGAACCATCCCGCAGTTGGATCCCTTGAATCGGCGCCAAGCGCTTGTCCGGAGTAGCCCCGGGCCGCATGATCCGGACCCCGGTCAAACCATTCGAAATCTCGTAATACCCCGATTGCGCGGTGAGCTGCAACCCGCTACCGGACTGCGCCGGCGCCCGGCCGCCCATCAAACGCCAGGTCCGCTGCGTACCCGCCGCCAGTCCCGTTTGCACCGCTATCTTGCCATTGCTCAATACCTGGTACGGCGTCTCTGTACCTTCCGGCCCCACCATGTACGCCTGCGACACGTCCACACCCCCGCTGTAGTCAAAATCCACCACCTGCATCGGATGCGTTACCCCAAATCCCTCCCTCATCGTGAATGTCGCAATCGGGCTTGAGCTTCCAGCAGGGGGATTCAATGTCAATTGCGCAGACGCGCTTTTCGTGGGATCCGAGGCACTCGTAGCGGTAACAACAAGGGTTTGTGTCGATGTAATTGAGGCAGGCGCCGTATACAGGCCATTACTACTAATCGAACCGATTTGCGGACTCACCAACCAGCTTACTGCACTATTAGAGGAACCCATAACCTTTGCGGCAAGGGACTGTGTCTGCGAAGCTGTAAGCGACGCAGATAGAGGGAGTATTGCAACCGAAACTGTTGGTGCCGCCGGATTCAATGATATTGCAACAGACGCTGACTTAGTGGGGTCCGCTACACTCCTAGCAGTAGCAATCAAGGCTTGGGCTGTCCCAATGGAGCTAGGCGCAGTATACATACCATTACTAATAGTGCCAAGCTGGGGATTAAGCGACCAAGTCACCGATGAATTCAAGCTGCCTGTAACGGATGGCGTGAAGGACTGGGTTTGTGACGGTCCTAGACTTACACTTAAAGGAGACAGCTGGACCGACACGGTGGCTGCTGCTGGCGTATCAAAAAATTCTCCCGACAGCACAGCATTGTGTCCCGCTAATCGTGTGAGGCGGAAACTGACCGGTCCGCGCACACTCCACACCAAATACACTCCGCCGTTAAAGCTGCTGTTAAGAGTTCGAGTATCTAAAACATTGCCGACGGAATCCAGGACATCAATAGTCTGCCGTCTCTCGCCAGTGTCCCAGTCGAGAAAATAAAGGGCTACGTGATGCGATGTCGAATCGTTAATGGCCGGCTTCACGATCAAATTCGTAGGGGAATACCAACACGCCGCAATACGGTCGCCCGTACCTGAGGCATTCAACGGAGCACGACGGTCTGAGGTCGATTGCGCCCAGACATTCTGGTCGCCGGCAACACTGTTCGCGGCATAGGATGCGCTTTTTGAGGCATCTCCCGCAAGCCTATACCCATCGCTGCCGTATACGCCTTTCCAATTTCCCTGGGTGGTCAAATCAGACCCTACAAAGGTTGCGGAAGTAGTTGGAGCTACTTTCGTCCGAATAGGATGAACTCCCATGCCAGTGGCCCGCGCAATATTCTGGGCGAGACTAGACGGGCTCTGAATGGCAAAGCTGATAAGCAGCGCGGCCGACCATCTATTTCTTCGGCGAGAAATATTGGGCTTCATAGAAAGTGAAACGGGTCTCATTGTTTTTTAAATATCTACTAGCTTGTATCTGAAGACGGCAACAACCGATCGTGATTCACGGGCCACTCTCATCATTCCGCTTGTGTTACTCGCATTTCATTTTGCGGGTGTAACAAGCAAACCGCAATACAGTCTTTCGACTACACGCGTTGTTTGATCAATGGTCCCTCTGTCTAGCGCTAATTGTTCAGGTGGCAACCCAGTGCTGTTTGTCTCTGTTATCTTTCAATATTTGCTGGAGTTTCGTATCTACTGCCATCGCTGGTTGGATTTGGCTTTCAGCAGTGGCTAAAAGCACTCGAGGCGACACTTGGGACAGGAGCCCCAGCCGTGTCCTTTTCCTGACGGAACCTTAGTCAGGGCGGAGGAACGGTACGCGCAAATCTATCCGGCCTTCTTGTGGGCTGAGCCCGACCGAAAGGAGAATCCGCGCACGTCGATCCTCATAACGTGACGGCTTCAGCCTGCCCTCTATGCCAATGAGAAATTTAGCGGCTCAGATCAGATTAGAGAGCAGGGCAGGAAGGAAACGGGTCGTGAAGCAAGGTCAGCGGGCTGTCTCCCTGAATCTGTCACCGAATCGGGAAGTAACCGGTGAGGCAAAGCGGCGCGGCGTTTGCGGAGAGACCGGATGCCGCTCTCAAGAGCACGTTTTCCTCCGCGCTGACGAAGTGGAACGGCCTTTGCCCAGATGAATGCCGAATTGTTACGTCTTGTTCTTGACGCCGACCGTGGCGAATATCCTGGCCGCCTCTTGATCCGCGAAATGGATTTGGTTTAAGTGCAAACACTCACATGCAACTCCCTTGGACCGATGGCCTCATCGCCCAGGGCATCTTTTCCAGCCATGAGCATCGCGAACGCCCATATTTCATATTGTCCCGGTTCCCGGCCTCTGCCGCTGGCGATTGCAAATCTGTGCAATCAGAATTTACTTGATACGTTCCCGAACCGAAGACGACCGGCTCCGGGCAAGTCGATGAGCCCGCTGCTGAGGAGGCGAATGCGATCTGTTGTGCTTCTGATTTGAATTAGAAATTCATACAGCCGCGGGAATGGCAGCCTTCCTCGGCCACCGGTCTCCGTAAATTCGCGCTGCCTGCCGCGGCCAGGCCGGCGCCCGCCTCGTTCTTAGCTGCGTTTCCCGCGAATATCAAATGCACATCATTTGCGGTGAAGCCCAGGGTGGAAGACCGCATTAGATAGTTGTCGGCGTAATTCCAACGCGCCTTCATAATTCCGGACGCCGAATGGGTATCGACACCTTGCAGAACATGTGTAATTTCATGCAGCAGTACGTACGCAAGTAAGCGGTTCACCGTCATGCGGTTAGATGCGGCCAATTCCGTCACGCGGTCATACAGTATGACTATGCGGCGTTTCTGAAAAGGAAAGGCGAAGGCCAATACTCGCGGGCGAAGTTCTTCGGGCGTTAAGTGTTGATAATCGATCTCAATCGCCTCCGCCGAAGGACAGCAACGTCTTGTTCGCCAGTCGATCTTGACGCCGATCGTGGCAAATATCCTGGCCGCCTCTTGATCCGCGAAATGGATTTGGTTTAGGTCATTGGAGTTTGCGAAGGTCACGTTAGTGCAAACACTCACATGCAACTCCCTTGGACCGAGGGCCTCATCGCCCAGGGCATCGTTTCCAGCCATGAGCATCAGCATCGCGAAGGCCGATGGTTTCATATTGTCCTAGTGCTCGGCCTCGGCCGCTGGCGATGGCAAATCTGTGCAATCAGAATTTACTTGATAGTTTTCGAACCGAAGACGGCTGGCTTCGGGTCGGAGTGATCATGCCGTTTCGGCTCGTTTTATATCCCGCCGTCGTGACATCACCGGAGTTACTGACGATTTGGTATGGATTTCGCTCCCGTAGTTCAGGAGGATCATGCTCATGTTGCGCAAAGCCGGACTGCCTTCAATGTGGAGTACTAGCGAGCCTGTGCAGTCCGCTTTGACCGAGTAGTCACCCGCTCCCACGCGGGGAGCGATGTTACCGTTTACGCGGGCTATTTCAGAAAGGGTCCAGTGTCCGTTGCCGTCGAATTTGGCAATCCCATGGAGGAGAAGATTCCGGAGCCGTCCGTGGAATGCGGCTTACCGGTTACGGGCCAGTGGATCTTTGTGCGCACTCCCCACGATGAGGCGCATCACGCCGTATCCAAGCGCCAGCCCCGCCGCAAGGAGCACCGCATCGCCCAGCAGCGGAACAATACCGGGTCTAGCGGCCATCACCCGCATGAGAGTGTCGAACCATATCCTCTCCCGAACGGCTTGGTATCCTGCCACCGCAAAGATCAAGAAAACCTGCCACGGCCAGCCGAAACGGCGAGTAACACGCCAGGAAATCAGGAAAAACGCTGCACCGGCAAACGCCAGTGTAGGGAGGAAGACCGGTTGGGCAAATAGTTCCATTGAATCGGGAGCAGTGGAGAACCTGCTTCGCCACCAGCCCATGGAAGAACCAATTTTCAACTTGAGAAGCCAACAAAGCCCGTATACCGCCCCGCCGGCCAACGCCCCGATTGCGCGAACAAACTTCGCACGAGTTAAATACACCGCAATTGCGAAGCCGACAAGAGCTATGTACAGAAAGAGGGCTAA
Organism: Acidobacteriota bacterium; assembly: GCA_030947245.1. Taxonomy (GTDB): domain Bacteria; phylum Acidobacteriota; class Terriglobia; order Bryobacterales; family Bryobacteraceae; genus JALYXI01. The sequence goes on along the minus strand of JALYXI010000402.1, from coordinate 2,271 downwards.
TTGCGGCGCGAGGATGACGTGGCCCGGCAGCACCTGACCCAGTCCCGTCAGGATCCGTGATTCCCATAGCGTCGTAAGCAAGCCGGCGACAACGGAAAAAATAATCAGCGTTCCAGCTACGACTTTACCGGGATGACGGCGAACGAAGCGGCTTGTCCGATATAGCAGACTGTCTCCCCTTGCCTTCACTGGCTGGTTCGCGAGATGGCGGCCGAGATCCTCGCCAAAAGCTTCCACTGAGCCATACCGGCGAACCGGCTCCGAATGAAGCGCGGTCAGCAAGATCCAATCGAGGTCTCCCTCCAGCCGCTTCCGGAGCCGGATCGGGTTGCCTTCCCGCACCTCGCTCACGGCCATAGGCGTGAGACGCTCCTCAGTAGTAGCTACCGCCATGCTGGGGCGCATCGGCTCCTCTTCTGAAACTATCCGCGCCATCTCGCGAACCGCCGCTCTCAGCAGATGATGAGGCCGGTGTCCCGTCAACAGTTCGTAGAGAACCACTCCCAGGGAATAAACGTCGGTCAGCGTGGTGATGGAACCTCCGTTTACCTGCTCAGGGCTCGCGTATTCCGGGGTCATCGCTTGCATCAACGTTCTGGTTCTAGTGCTCTCCGGATCGTTCGCTTGCTGCTGGTGGAGAAGCTTTGCGATTCCGAAGTCGAGCAGTTTTACTGTGCCATCGGCGGTCACCAGGATGTTGCCCGGCTTCAGGTCACGATGAACGACCAGGCGCTGGTGAGCGTACTGAACCGCTTCGCACACTGCGCGGAACAGTTCGAGCCGCTGGGTGACGTTCAACTTGCGTTCGTCGCACCAGCGATCAATCGGCTGACCGTCGACAAACTCCATGACGAAATAGGGGAGACCCTCTCCTGTAGCGCCTGCGTCCAGGAGTCTCGCGATCCCCGGATGATCGAGCGACGCCAAAATCTCGCGTTCCTGGCGGAATCGCTGCGCAATATTGGCGCTCTTCATTCCGGGCTGGATGATCTTGATGGCCACTTGTTTGCGAAACGCGCCATCGGACCGCTCGGCTAAATAGACGGATCCCATTCCACCGCTTCCAATCTCGTGCATCAGCCTATACCCGCTCAGTTCACGGCCTTCCATTCGCGGGACCGAATCAAAAGACGGGGCTGGGGCCAGCAGAGGCTCATTCATCCAATTCGGCACTCGTTCCCGAGCACCAAGCAGAAGTTCCACCTCCCGGCGTATCGCGTCGTCGCCTTGGCACGCCTGTACAAGAAAAGCGTTTCGTTCCGCGGCGTCCTTGGCGAGCGCCGATTCGTAAATCACGCGGATGCGGCCTAAATACTCCGGTGTCATTGCTTCTGAACTCCCTTAAGAACACAAAATGCATCATCCATTTTTGGGTATATCGCGGCCATCGGGGTAATCTCCGGAAGAGCCGGTGATCGCCGGAAAAAGCGGCGCGGAGTGCCGGGCCGCGCCAGTCTGACGTATCATATCCACGTGCCGGGCTCTCTTCACCTGTCTTAGCGCAACCGGAGTTCAAAACAGCTCACGTTCTTTTGTAAAGCCGAAATGTTAGAGGATTCTCACGCCATCACCGGCCTTCTTGAGGAATGGCGCGCTGGCAATAAAGAGGCGGCAGGCCGGCTCATGGCACTTGTCTATGGTGAGTTGCATCGGATCGCCTCGAGGGAAATGCGCCGGGAGCACGGCGAGCACACTCTCCAGACCACCGCAATTGTGCACGAGGTTTACCTCCGCTTATGCGGCTCTGTCCCGGTAAATTGGAAAAACCGTTCGCATTTCTTCGCGGTCGCCGCTCAACAGTTAAGGCGAGTGCTGGTGGACCACGCCCGCCGAGTGCGAAGCGAAAAGCGAGGTGGCGGCCTGGTCAGGCTCGATTTCTTGGAAAGCGATGGCGGTTTGGCCGCTTTCGATGATCGATTACTCGCTGTCGACGAAGCCCTTACCCGCCTGCGGATGCTGGATGAGCGCGCGGCCAATGCGATAGAGCTGCGCTTCTTTGGCGGATTGAGCGAGACTGAGGCTGCGGAAGCACTCAGTATTTCAGTGTCGACGCTGAAGCGGGATTGGGACTTTGCCCGGACGTGGCTGGCGAGCCAGCTACGGTAACTGAATTCCGCGGCTCCCTCACCTTTATATAGGGGCCTCTAATCCGTCAGTCCCATGTATTAAAGACATGCTGATGCCGTTCCATCAGAACCCTGGCGCCGCGAAACTGAACGCCCTCCATCTCCAGGCAAATCCGCTGATCGAGAGCCCGGTCCAGCTTGACGC
>JALYXI010000214.1 GCA_030947245.1 Acidobacteriota bacterium | reverse complement strand
GGTCCAGGGTTGCCGGGAGCCGGTTTGAGGGGTGGCTATATAACGAACCGGACCTGGATGCGGCGGACCTGGTTTGGGCGAGGTCGATCAATCCGCAAAGCGATAGAGAATTGTCGCTCAAATACCCTGAACGCCAAACATGGCTGCTTGAAGGGCTAAAGTTTCCGCCCGTTGTTCGACCGTACAAGTTGCGGTGAGCGTGGTTGCGGTCCGCCCGTCTCGTTTTCATACAATTTCAGATTCGCCGTCGCGGCGCTGATGCATGCGATATCTTTGGTTCCGTCAGAGTGGAGACTGGCGACGGTGCATCCGGAAGCTGCCATGCCCCCGTCGTCTACCAGGGTTCTTGCCCATTTCTTTCCTTCTAGGCGATAGAGATAAAGGTTGCGGCTTGGGCCACGGGCGCCTACCAGGATCTGATCGGAGCCGGAGTTGTCGAAATCCGCGCTCGCGATTGTGTGGCCGTCTGTTAAGGAATCATCGATCACGGTGCGTTCCCAATGGTTTCGGGAGAGCCGGTAAACAGCGACTTGATTGCCGTGCCACGGCTCGATTGCAGCCAAAAACCTCTGGCCGTGGGTTGAGCCGACAGTGACATCGCTCGATCCGGACTTGGGCCAAGGAGCGGGGGAGCCCGATGAGAGTTCGGTTCGGAGCCAGGATCCGGAAGGATTTAGCCGAAACAGGTGGAGGCCGGAAAAGCTGGCGGTGAGGATGGCATCGCGGCCTTTGCCATTCCAATCGAAGATGAAAATGCCATGCTGGACACCTTGATTTTCCTGGCTGATCAGGCGGCGCTTCCAATCGGCGGGATCGTAGTAGACCAGCGGGACGGAGAGGTGATCTTCCGGAGCTTGGGCGGCGGAATTGGTGAGCGGCGCGTTGATGAGTACCTTCTTTCCGTTGCCGTGAATGTCTGCCCAGCGGAGACGGTGGGAAGTGGGAAGGCGATCGATTTCGGTGGCAGTCCAGGGCTGGCGGGGGTCGCCGTTGTGATGAAGTATGGACACGATGCCGAGGCTCTTGGCGGCATTGTTTGAGAATTCGGACGCGAGGGCGATTTCGGGAATGCCATCGCCATCGATATCCCACGCGGCGCAATTGATCATGCGCGGGACGCCGGAGATGATGACGTGACGCTGCCAGGATGGGCTTTCAAACCAGACCAGCTCATTGGTACCGGGAGCGACGGCGATCAGATCGGGTTTGCCGTCGCCGTTCAGGTCCGCCGCGATGACCTGGTAGCCGCCTTTGAGACCCGCTGCGATTTCGCGCGGAACGAAAGCCGGCGCGCCAGCGCACTGAATGCAAAGGAGCGCGCTGAGCGGAATATATCTCCGGATGCTTTGCACATCGAATATCATAAGCGCAGGAGCGGCCATGAAAGGTACAGACATCCCCGCCCGGAGCGCGGGGATTACCGGAGAGATTGAAAACGCGAGTGTTCGCGGCTAGTGGGCCGGCGACCTGTTGTTTGCGCGCTGGCCCTTGTCCTGGGACTTGCGGGGTGTAACCGGGACACCCGCAAGAAGATTGCGGTGATCCCGAAAGGGCAGGCGCACCTGTTCTGGCAATCGGTTCATGCCGGGGCGAATGCGGCGGCGCGGGAAGCCAAGGTCGAGATTATCTGGAAAGGGCCTGCTTCCGAGACGGATTTCAACGGGCAGTTGCAGATTGTAGATGGGATGATCAATCAGCGGGTGGACGCGATTGTGGTGGCGCCGATCGACAAGACGGCAATGGTGAGCGTTGTCGACCGGGCTACGGCCCAGGGCATCCCCGTCATCATCTTCGATTCGCCGGTAGATACCCGGAATTTCGTGGCCCAGGTGGCGACGGATAACTATCAAGCCGGGCAGATGGCGGCGGCGCGCATCGATAAGATTCTCGGGGGCAAAGGCGAGATCGCAATTGTTGCGGTGGAGGTTGGGGCTGCTTCGACCATGGCGCGGGAAGCGGGGTTTGAAGAAGCGATCCACAAAAATTCGCCGGGTATTCGGATTTTGGATAAGCGATACGGCAACGCGGATTTCGCGCAATCCATGGCGGTGGCCGAGAACATGTTAACGGCGTACCCGTCCTTGAAGGCGTTTTTTGCTTCGAATGAGTCGAGTTCGGTAGGCGCCGTGCGAGCGATTAAATCGCGGAAGAGTGCGGTCAAACTGGTGGGATTCGATTCAAGCCCAGCGCTGCTGGAGGATCTAAAAGCGGGATTGATCGATTCTCTGATCGTGCAGGACCCTTTTCGGATGGGACATGATTCGGTGGCCTCTGCTGTCGAGAAGATCCGCGGCGGAAGCCCCGAGAAAATTCAGAACTTACCACCGCGTGTAGTAACACGGGAGAATCTTGCAGATCCGGAGATCCAAAAAGTGCTGTCGCCGGATCTGGATAAGTATTTAAAATAAGTCAGTTCCGGCTGGCCGTTCTGGTTTTCCGGGTTTCAGGTCCGCAAATGGCGGCGCGGAGGAGTTCATCGAGACAAGCCTCGACGGCCTCTTTGATTTTGCATTCGGCGTCATTCCTGTCCGTACCTGTGGCCGAGCAGCCGGGAATTTCCGGGCAGTCGGCAAAGAAAGTTCCATCGGCATTTTGCTCGAAGGTGACGGATATAGTGACGTTGCTTGAAACGATTCCTTTTAGCACACGATCTCCTTTTAGAGCCCCAGCGCGGTGAGATTGATCACTCCGATCTGGGCCACGACAACGGTGCCCGTTCCCTGGTTCAACTGGAGAAACGGGGTGATAGAGGTGACACCGTTGGGCACGACGGTTTCGGCGTACCACTGGCCGTCACGAATGTCGGTTTGCCAGTGGAACATCGGATAGAACACGTTAATTCCCGGGCTGAACTGAAGACCGGCATCGACGGCGAGGCTTCCGCTTTCACAGCCAGTGCTCTTAATACGGCCAGTGAAGGCGATGCGGTCGCCGGGCCGGAAACCCGAAGTGATAGGGGCGTGCTTCAGGTTGTTGGTACTGGCGCGATCTGTCTTTACCAGCGCGGCGGCGTAGCCGGCGAAAGCAGAGTCTGTTGCAAGAGATGGCTGAAGCGGGACGGAGCCGGAGATGAGCGTGGCAGTCCAGAGAGAAGGATTGCGTTGAAAGAGAGAATCCGGAATCAGGTTGACGCCGTCGAAGTCCGAGGTTGGCAGCCAGGGATAGGTGTTATCGAAAAGTCCCGCCAGGGCGGTTATCACGGCGGATGCGAGGAGGCGGTTGGCCGGAACCGCGAGGTTTGCCGTGTCGGAGCCGTAGCCGCTTCTGAGGGCGCCGGTGGTGGAATCCACCAGGACGCTCGAAAAATCGATAAGAGGGACGCCCTGGAGATTTGCGATTCCCTGGAGTTGGACGTTGAACTGAGCGGTGGCGGCGACGAACCGCGGAACCGGGGGAATGGTGCAGAGGATGGGGAGGATGTTGGCCGCTTTGAGCGCGTTCACAATGGAGTTGATGTTGGCCACGATGGCGGAAACCTGAAGCTGCGCAGCGATGTCGGAGGCCCCGGCGGCGATGAACACTTTGTCCGGATTCTTGCCGATTACATCCGTGGCAAGGCGGGCCAGCATATTGCGCGTGGTATCGCCCGCAATGCCCGCGTTTCCGCCGTAGCGGATCGCCGAGCGGGACTGCACCGCGGCTTGGGCGAACCAGTTGGGAGGAACGGCCCAGGAAGCACCCGCGCCCGCAAAGTTGTCACCAAGCACCATGGCCCGGTGGCCACGGCGGAGAAAGGCGGAATCGGCGAGCGAAAGAGTCAGCGTGTTCTGGAGGGAACCGCCGCCCAGTAACGGATAGGTGGTGTTGAGTTGCTGTGCCGAAGTGGCTTTCGTGCCACCCTGGCGGTAGGAGGCGAGCAAGGTGTCTCCCTGTTGGGGAGTGGCGGCGGCAAAGAACTGAATGTTGGCTCCGGTGAGAGTAAAATCCGGCCCGGCGGTTTGATAGATTCCGTTGCGAAAAAGTTGGAGGCTGGTGGGGGGCACCGGGGGATTGGCGAGAGTGAAGCTGGTGTTGGCCCCGTCTACGGCGCCGGTGGGAGTCTCGGCATCGACGAAGGTGGCGAGGACGGTGGTATCGAAGCAGGCGGCGGCGGTGCCGTTCACCCGGACGCAATCTGTGGGGCTGCCCGCAACGGACTCAATTTCGCCCGCATCGTTGATGGCAGCGGACCGGCCGGGGCTGTAGCCGGCGCCCTTGACGGGACGAAGAACCAGGTCCGCGGGAAGGCCGTTAACCTGCGTTTCGGCAATGGGCGGCGTCCCTGTGCTGCCTCCCGTGCCTGTGGTGGCGTTGGGATCGACGCGAACGTCGCGAACGCGGAGGGTGACGGCGCTGGATGGAACGGACCACGTTTCAGTGAACTGCTCGACACCGTCGCTATTATAGTGAACGGTGTAAACATTGGCGGGAACCGCGTTGGTGTTGGGCACCAACTGGACGTACAACGCGCCATTGGTGATCGGAACGGAGAGGGATTGCATTCCGATTTTCGAAGTGTCGCCAGCATCGAATGTGTTCCAGTTGATGACAGCGGTTCCGGTGAAGCGCGTTCCATCCGCTTTATAGACGGTGTCCTGAATGGTCGTGACCGAGGGTTGGGCAAGCACAAGACCCGAAACGGCAAGCGAAATGGCCAGCAGACGGCCAGCAAACATGAGAAATCCTCCAGAAGAAACTACGTTCTGGCCTCAGTCTAGGCACGGGGCATTGCAATTTGCGGATGCGTGGTTTGTAACTGGGGCGGCAAATGGAAGGAGAACAGCGACTTAGTCGTTTTTTTGGATTCTGTGACTCAACAGGGAATGGCGCGGTAGAGTTTGTGAGTTTCGATGTAAAGGCGTACTGAGGCGGGGACGGGAACGTCCGAATCACCCCGGGCGAGCTTGCGCCGTATTTCCGAGGACGAGATAGAAAGGTTGATTTCTTCCAAACGAACTACCCGCGCGTTCCCGGGGATATCGTAAGCCGCGCCGGGACGGCTGACTACGATGAACGTAACGGAGGCCACTACGTCCTGCCAGCGGAACCACGTTCGAATTTCCGCGAAAGCATCGGCCCCGATCAGGAAATGGAGCGGAACACCGGGCAGTTCCGCCCGAATGGCGTCGATTGTGTGAATGGAGTAACTGGTGACCGCGGCCTCTTCCAGGCGCGATGGTTCGAATCGCGCATCCTCCCCGCAAGCAAGGGCTACCATGGCGTAGCGGTCTTCGAAGCTGGCGAAGGCGCCTTCCGCGCGATGGGGCGGCTGAGCGGACGGGATGAAGAGAACACGATCCAGGCCGCACCGGTTTGCGGCGGCGCCGGCGATTCGGAGGTGTGCGTCGTGGATGGGATCGAAGGTGCCCCCGAAGAGCGCAAAGCCGGACACGCGTTGACCGGAGCTATGCCTTTTCGATCTGGACCGAGTTGAGTTTCACTTCTTTCCGGGGCCGGTCCTGGGAATCGCGCGGAGTCTTGGAGATCTTTTCAACGACATCAAAGCCTTCCACTACTTCTCCGAAGATGGCGTGCTTATTATCGAGCCAGGGAGCCGGGGCTACGGTAACAAAGAATTGGCTGCCGTTGGTGTTAGGACCGGAGTTAGCCATGGAAAGAAGGCCTTTCTTCGAGTGTTTCAGCCCGGGGTGGAACTCGTCGGCAAATTTATAGCCGGGACCGCCGCGGCCGGAACCTTCGGGGCATCCGCCCTGGATCATGAAGTCGGGAATGACGCGGTGGAAAATCAAATTGTCGAAAAAGGGCTTGCCGGTTTTTGTGCCCTCGGCCAGTGAAACGAAGTTCTCAACAGTCTTCGGCGCCTGCTCGTTAAACAGCTTTGCTTTGAACTTGCCTTCGGTGGTATCGAACAGCGCGTACATCTCATTCGGCATGCCCTAATTGTAAACGCTTAAGAGTTGCATTGCTCGCGCGCGGCGCGCGTTGCGAGTTCATCGGCACGGTTGTTGTCTTCGTGCGCGGCATGGCCTTTGGTCCAGGTCCAGCGCGTGGTGTGGCGTTCCACCTGGGCATCGAGTTCTTCCCAGAGATCGCGGTTCACCACGGGCTTTTTCGCCGCCGTAAGCCAGCCTTTGCGCTTCCAGCCGGAGATCCACGAAGTGATGCCATTTTTCACGTATTCGGAGTCGGTCACCACTTCCACTTCGCAGGGCTGCTTCAGGGTGCGCAGGCCTTCGATGGCTGCGGTGAGTTCCATGCGGTTGTTGGTGGTATGCGTGGCACAGCCGTACATCTCCTTCACGCGATCGCCGTGACGGAGAATGCAGGCCCAGCCGCCAGGACCGGGGTTGCCGAGGCAGGCGCCGTCCGTGATTACCTGGACTGTCTTTCTTGAGGAATCCGCAATAGCCATTTCAGGCTGTTACCGGTTCATCCAGGCGGTTGAAGAAACTGTCCACTTTGTCGAGGATGGCGCGGGGTTCCTGGACATGGTAGATGTCGCCGCGCAGTTTGGCCCCGTGGGCCACGCCATGGGTGAAGTACGTGGCGAACTGCTTCATTTTGCCTACCGTGTCACGTTCTTCCCGGTCGATGAGCATTTGGTAGTAAGTGCGCATCATTGCATAGCGGTCGTGGTCGGAGGGCTGATCGTAGCGGCCAGCCGCTAAGTATTGCTCCAACTGGCGAAAGATCCAGGGGTTGGACGACGCGGCGCGTCCGATCATCACGGCGTCGCAGCCAGTTTCCTGGACCATGCGGACGGCATCCTCCGGCGTGAGGATGTCACCGTTGCCGATCACGGGAATCTTTACGGCGGCTTTCACCTCAGCAATGCGGGTCCAATCCGCTTTTCCGCTGTAACCCTGTTCGCGGGTACGCGGATGGAGAGCGATGGCCTGCAGTCCGCAGTCTTCGGCCAGCTTCGCCATGGGAACCGTGACTAAATCGCGATCGCTCCAGCCTGCGCGGAATTTGAGGGTGAACGGGATCTTGATTGCGGAGCGAACGGTGCGAAGCAGGGTTTCGACCAGGGGCAGATCACGCAACAGGCCTGAGCCGCCATTGCATTTCACGACCTTGTTTACCGGGCACCCAAAATTAATGTCCAGAACGTCAAAGCCCAGGTCTTCGCAGACGCGGGCGGCATTGGCCATCACTTCCGGGTCGGCTCCGAAGAGTTGGGCAGAGATGGGGTGCTCTTCGGGCTCGAATGCCAGATACTTTAGGGTACGGGTGGGCTTGTGGGCGTGGAGCGAGGCGCTAACGCCGTGAGAGCTGGTGAACTCCGTCATGATGAGGCCGCAGCCCCCCAGATTGCGGATGAAGCGGCGAAACACCGTGTCCGTGACGCCCGCCATGGGGGCCAGTACCGTAGCGGGGCGAATGGGAATGCCGCCGATCCGAAACTGGTCCGGGAAAAGCATGAATCCGGCCTACCTGAGTTTAGGCGAAAGCGGCGACGCCACGTTCGAGCTTGATGCGCAGCGCCTTTTCGATCTTGCGCACATCGCCCGACTGTTCGCGGGTGGCAAACGTGGATGCTTTGCCGGTTGCGGAAGCGCGGCCCGTTCGGCCTACGCGATGGATGAAGTCTTCGGGAACCTGCGGCAGATCGTAATTGACTACGTGCGCGATGTTTTCCACGTGAATGCCGCGGGCGGCGACATCCGTGGCGACCAGAACGCGGAAGCGGCCTTGCTGAAAGCCCTGAAGAGCCGCGGTGCGCTGCGCCTGGGAACGATCGCCGTGAATGCGGCCCGCTTCGATACCGAAGGACCGGAGTTTTTTGGCCAGCTTTTCCGTCCCGTGCTTCGTGCGGGCGAAGACCAGCGTGGTGCCGAGTTCCTGTTTCAGCAGATTTTGCAGCAGCGGAAGCTTGCCGTCGTTTGAAACCTCGTACAGTTTCAATTGCACCCCGTCCGCGGGTTTGGAACTATTGCCGACTTCCACACGCACCGGGTTCTTCAAGTAGCGGGCCACCAAATGAGCAATGGTGGGTTCCACAGTTGCGGAGAAGAAAAGCGTCTGGCGGTCCGCGGGGAGCTGTTCGACGATGTTTTTGATTGCGGGTTGGAAGCCCATATCGAGCATGCGGTCCGCTTCGTCCAGGACCAGCGTTTTTACAGTCTTGAGCGAGATCAGATTGCGGCGCATCAGATCTTCCAAACGTCCCGGGGTGGCGACGACGACCTGGGCTCCGCGCTTGATTGCCTGGATCTGAGGCCGTTCGGAAAGGCCGCCTACTACCAGGGCGCCCAAAGTCTGTTTCGTCCAACGGAATTTCTCGAACTCGGCCATGATTTGCATGGCGAGCTCCCGCGTGGGGGTGACAATCAGAGCTTGCGTTTCGAGGCGCGGGGTGAGTTTTTCCAGAATGGGGAGGAGGAAAGCAAGCGTTTTGCCGGTTCCAGTCTGGGCGGTTGCGAAGACGTCGCGACCTTCAAGGGCGGCGGGGATGGACTGCGCCTGCACGGGTGTGGGGACAGAAAGACGGTTGTGGGTCAATTTCGCCTGCGAAAGCGCAGACAAAGGTAATTCTAAGAAATTTTTCATGAATTGCGAAAGTTAAGGAAGGACAAACCTGAGAGGCGTGAACGACTTAGAGTAGCACAACGTAAGGAAAACAGCTAATTTGCGGATAGCAAGACAGCATCATGCGGACGCCGATTGTCCGGGTGGGCCTGTGTGTGGTTTTTTCCATAACGTCAAATAGTGCTTCAACTCACGAGCGGGATAAATACTGACCGCACAACATAACGTCCTGGATGTCGTAGGAAAAGGGCGCGCTTGGCAATCTTTGGCAGCGATGATACGATCCAGTAAAGTCACCCAGGAAAGGAGCGCCGCCATGCCCACCCGCAATGTCAATTTAACCGACGAGCTCGAGCGCTTCGTGCTGACCAAGATCGAGAGTGGACGGTACGAGAACGCCAGCGAGGTTGTACGGGCCGCCCTGCGCACTTTGGAGCGCGAAGAACAGCAATACGAGGTGAAGCTTGCCGCGCTACGAACGGCGATCGATCAAGGCGACGTCAGCGGGGTTGCCGAAGGAAACTCGTTCGACCGCGTGCGGCAGACACTTAAGCTACCCAAAAAGAAGCGCTAGTGTAGTAGTGGCTGCCTTCCGTTTGTCATGCCTTGCCGAAGCCGACCTGATGGACATCGGCTCCTATACCCTGTGGAGATGGGGCGAAGACCAGGCAATTCGTTATATCGACGACCTTGAAGCCTGTTTCCAAATGCTGGCCGACAACCCTGCGTCCGGCCGCCCCTGCGATCACGTTCGCCCCGGCTTGCGCCGCATGGAACAGGGAAAGCACGTCGTGTTTTTCCTGCGTGAGCCGAGAGGCATTCTGGTTTCCCGCATCCTGCACGAACGCATGCTGCCGGAAAAACACGCCATAGAAGACGAAACGTAGAGCCGGGCCGCTTTCCTACCCCTTCTGGCCGAGAACGTCCTTTATCATGCGCTCTGGAACTCGGGGAATTTAAAAAGAGAGTGTCGTCACAAGCTGAACTTGATTTGCAACGGTGAAAGGTGCGGCAGGTCCGACATTGTGGTCTTTTGCCCAGCGAGAGTACCTGACAGGCGTGGAAAAGCAAATCTTGCTTGCCCTGCCCTTGTCACCCTGTCCTCGAAGCGCCAATCCTAAAATTATCAGGCATTATGGGAGTAAGTCGAGCGCGGCCTGCATCTCCGCGCGGGCGTGATCGTCGCCGTTTTCTACCGTGGCCTGGACGCCTCGCCGGTACCATTCGCGCGCCCCCTCGGCCCGGCCCAGCTTTTCAAGCGTCTGGCCGCCATGGAAGTAGGCGGCGGAATAACGTGAATTCCGGTCGAGCAGCGCCTGGTATTCAGCGACCGCGCCTTCCAGATCGCCCGAATTCTTCAGTTCGGTGGCAAGGCCATAGCGCAACAGCGTATTTTGCGGATCCTGCTCCAGCATTGTGCGCAAGCTTGCTAAACGGGTGATCGCCATTCCTTGTGCTACTATACCCGACTGGTCCGGACATCCATGCAAGGCACCCCCGTCAGCGCATCGTATTCCGAGTACTCGGAGCTTGCCCTGCCGAACGATTCCAACAGCCTGGGAAATTTGTTAGGCGGAAAGGTGATGCATCTGGTGGATTTGGCGGGGGCGATGGCGGCCATGCGCCACTCCCGGCACGTGGTGGTGACGGCTGCGATCGACCAGATGAGCTTCCTTCACCCGGTTCGGATCGGCCAATGGGTGCGCCTGCGCTCCGCCGTGAACCGGGTGTTCCGTAGCTCCATGGAAGTGGGAGTCAAGGTGTTTATAGAAGACCTGATTCTGGGTGAGATGCAGCATACGTCCTCGGCATATCTCACTTTCGTCGCAATCGATGAAGCGGGTAACCCCGTTGCCGTTCATCCGGCCGTACCGGAGAGCGAGGAAGAGAGACGGCGCTATGAAGAGGCGGGGCTCAGGCGGGAATACCGCCTGCGTAAAAAATAGCGCCGCTTTGCCGGATAAGCCGCGCTATTCGTCCTTATACATATACTTAATGTTCGGTTTATAGAGCAATAGATTCGGGCCCTCGGAACGGTTTACTTTCAAGCACGTTTTGTCGTACCACTAAATTAATAAAAACAGGAAATATAAATAGCGCAAAACAAAAACCATTTGGGTCTTTGTCTGCATTTGTTTCACATAGTAGAAATTTTCAGCGTTGGTTTGATCCGGCGGAACGGGTTTCTTCTGGGCTTTGCGTGGGGCTGGAGACGGCCCTTGTTCTTTTAGCTCGTTAAATGAGGGACGGATCAGTTTGCGGTTTGCGGACTCCACTTTTTCCTTCGGGCGCTTCAGCGTTACTAAATATCATAACGGTGTGGAGCCCGGAAGAGAATGCCAGGTTCCGCCGGTTTTTTGAAACCGTTCGGTTCGCGACGATTCCCAAGCGCCGGAGATGGCGTTCCAGACCATCTTTTCGACGTTCACTTCAGGCGAATCAATGTGAACGACATTGAAGGAATTCGCTTCTCCGCGGCCGCGTGTGGAAGTGGCGGTCCCCGCCTGGATCACCAGGGCGGAATGGCCTTGAATGCGGTACCGCGCCGCCGTTTGGGCGGTGTAGCCGAGATGCAAGTGCCCGGCAAGAAACAGGTCCGCCCCACACGCGGCCAAGCTGTTCATAGCGGTCCGGGCACGTCCTACCAGAGCCCCGCCGGTAGAACCATCCGGAAGTTCGAACGGATGGTGAGTGACGATGATCCGCACCAGATTCCGGCCGGCCTTGCAGATGGTGTGATTGGCCCGCGCGACTTGTCCGCGATTGAGCCGGCCGCCTTTCCACACGGCCGAACGGGCCGAATTCATTCCGGCAACCACGATTTCCGAATCCACGTAAAGAGGTTCCAGATTGTCCGTAATGTAAAGTTTGAATTTTTCGAGACCGCGGACGAAGCGGTCGTAGACGTTGTGCAACGGAATGTCATGGTTGCCGGGCACAACGATCCGGGGCGCGGGCAGGGCGTCCAGAAAGGCGCGGGCAGCCAGGAACTCGGAGGTGCGGGCCCGCTGCGTAAGATCGCCGGAGATGGCCACCAGATCCGGGCGAAGCGAATGAATCGTTTCGATCAAAGGGCGTACCGTGGCCTCATCAATGCGCCCGAAATGAATATCCGACAGATGCACCAGCTTGCGCATCAGGCGGGCGCCATTACTTGAAGCGCGCCGGGCAGACATTCGTAAATGAGCGGCGTTTCGAGGCGCGTCAGCTCCCCATCGAGCGAAACGCGGAGACTTTTCTTCGAGGAACGGATACGGACGCTTGCGGTTGCCAGAATCTCAATGTCCCGATTCCGCGGCAAACGGTGAAACAACGCGGCGAGCGCGATACGAAACAGCCCGAAGCGCCCGGCGCGATTTGACACGACGACGGATAAAAGACCGGAATTTAAGTTCGGGCGCGTACCGAAGCTCAAACCTTCCAATTGGTATTCGTTATTGCCTACGAAGAGGAATGAGCTGCGGCGAAACATTTTCTTTCCGTCCATATCCAACTCCAGTTCTAGAAAAGGGTACCGCCGCAGGACCTGCAGGACGGCGGCGGAAAAGGCCAGAAGGCGGCTCCGGCCCGTTCTTTCGCCCCATTCGCGCCGGCGCACTACGCTGGGGTACAAGCCGGCGCCGGAGTTGTTGAGGAAAATACGGCCGTTGACGCGGCCTGCATCGACGCGCTTTGCCTGCCCGTGGCAGATGGCCGCGCAAGCGCCTTCGAGGTCTGTAGGGAGGCCCAGGTCCCTGGCAAAGTGATTGAGAGTTCCGAGAGGCAGAACGCCCAAGCGAACGTTTCCGCCAATGAGGCGGGCCGCGGCCGCGCTGATGGTCCCGTCACCGCCTCCTGCCGCCAAAACGCCGCACCCCGATTCCAGGAACCTCGTAATGGCATCCTGCATATCACCGGGCGTGTCCGGCATAGCCACTTGCACCGTGCAGCCATGGGCGGAAAACAGATCACGGACGCGCGAGCATAGATCACCGTCAGCGTTCTTTCCCGCTTGGGAATTGATCACAACCGCAATACCGGAATTCATCTGATTCCACCTTAACCCGGAGGCATTTAGAATCTAAAAAATCCGAAGGGCGCGAATTTGGCTTTTGAGTATGAACTCCGCCGCCGGGGTGCGAACAATTCCAAATTAAACGCCGGAAATAGGGAAATTTCTGATTATCTGACCGGTGTTTCCCATTGGGAGTGTTAATTTAAAGACTACATGGCCAGCGTTCAATTCTTCAGCGACCAGCCGGTTCTGGCTATGGGATTAGCCCAAACCCTGGCTGCGGTTGACGACTTGGCCCTCACTGGATCCAGTAATACAGCGGACCAGCTTCTCAGTTCACTGGC
The DNA here is from genome assembly GCA_030947245.1 of Acidobacteriota bacterium. Lineage (GTDB taxonomy): Bacteria > Acidobacteriota > Terriglobia > Bryobacterales > Bryobacteraceae > JALYXI01. The sequence goes on along the minus strand of JALYXI010000214.1, from coordinate 2,350 downwards.
CAACAGCCGCCCTGACCTTGTGCTGTTGGACCTGACACCGGATTTTACGCTGGATTTTCTCACCTCCATTCACAAAGCCGCAAGCAAAGCAAAGCTTGTGTTGTGGGTCCACTTTATCTCTACGGAAATGGCGCTTCAGGCCATGGGCTTGGGCGTGCGGGGAATTCTGAGTAAGACACTTCCGCCGGAGGCAATCATCGACAGCCTGAGGAAGATTGAATCCGGCGAGTTATGGTTCGAGAAGGCGCTGACCGATTCCATTCTGACCGCGCGCCGCTACACCCTTACGCGCCGCGAAGGGCAGATTGTCACGCTGGTAGCGCAAGGGTTGAAAAACAGGGAGCTCGGAGTGGCCCTAAACATTTCCGAGGGCACTGTGAAGGTTTATCTTTCGCGGCTGTTCAAGAAGCTCGGGTTGAAAGACAGATTCGAACTGGCGCTGTTCGGATTGAAAAATCTGACCACCGCTTACGGAGTGCCGCGAAGCTCAACAGGGACCAGAGCGACGCTTCCGAAGAGTGGGCAGGATCCCAGATCCTTTTTTGTGGAACGCCTGCCGATTCACGGGGCGGAACGGCCGCGAACTAAGATAAATTAATTCGACCCGCCTGGACGGATCAGGCAAGTCCGGCCTTTTCCATTGCGGCCAAGCCTGTCCGGTACCCAAGTTTCGCGCCCGCTTCGGGAGGCATATCTTTCAGACCCCGGCCAAACACTTCGACACTGACCGCATCGTTGTAGCCAATCTCCTTCAGTGCCGCAAGGAAGCCTGCAAGGTTGATGACTCCCTCTCCGGGCATGAGCCGCTCATTATCGCGGACCTCTTCGGGCGCGAGTTGGGCTGAATCGTTGATCTGTACGTGAACGATCCGGTCTTTTCCGGCGCGGACGATATCGGCCGGGGTGGCCCCGGCATGGTGCCAATGCCAGGAGTCCACCAAAAGTCCAACGTTCGAACCGCAGTCCCGCGTAAACTCCAGCATCTCGTCCATCCGCCAGATAAATTCGTTCGGGTGCAATTTACGGAGGTGGACCGGGCTGATGTACTCGATGGCGAGGCGGACGTGGGACCGGGCGAGCACATCCGCTGCCGCTTTAAACCGATCGAGGTAGACGCGCCGTTGCTCCGCCTTGGGCAGAATACTCGAAGGCAGAATATATGTCGTCATGCGAGGGCAATCGATTGCCGCGGCAAACTGGGCCGCATCGGGCAAGGCAGCCAGACTGGTGCGGAACGCCGCATCATCTTTTTGAAAAACAAGTGGAAATCCAATGCATGCCGGCTTCAACCGGAGACTGCGAAGCAGCGCGCGAGTGGGTTCGACGCCTTCAGCCATTGCTTCATCCAAAGCGACGTCCACTCCGGGAAATCCGGTTTGGGACGCCAGGCGGGCGAATTGCTGCCAGGGAAGTTTCCGACCCGTCAAGGTTCCGTTCAGAGAAAGATACATTCCGTTACCGTGCGCAGGAAAGAACGTGGCGGAGGAAGAGGGATTCGAACCCCCGGATGAGTTTCCCCATCAACGGTTTTCAAGACCGCCGCATTAAACCGCTCTGCCATTCCTCCGTTTGTATCTTACCTGATTTCTTTTACTTACGTGGTGTGTCACACGACGATAAAGCGGTTTTTTGTTTCCCAGGCACAAGTGTCACAGTTTTGGCACGTTTCGGAAGTTGAGCAACCGCCCGCGCCTTCGTTTCGTGATTCGAGTGCGCGTACCGCATGGTGGTGTTGATTCTGGAGTGCCCGAGCAGTTCTTTCACGGTCACCAGATCCACGCCGGATCGCGTCAACTGTGAAGCAAACGTATGCCGGAGCGTGTGCCAGTTGATGCCGGTCAGCCCGGCCCATTTCAGAACAGCTTTGAAGCCGGTCTTGGTGTCACAGAAGCGATCACCCGTTTTGTGATTGTAGAAAACGTACGGACCACGCTTCGCCGCCTGCTGATTCGCGAAGAACCGCTGAGGCGTTGCTGTTGAGCGGGACCTCCAGCCTGCGCCGTGTTTTGCCCATGATGAGCGATAGTCTTTCTTCGATATCTACTTCCTCCCAGGTTAGGTCGAGTAGGTCGCCGCATCGGGGACCGGTATTGATCGCGAACAGAATCAGCTCTCTGAGGTACGGCGGCGAGGATTCGAGCAGCAGTCGCTCCTCACTCTCGCTCACCGTCCGGAATTTCAGGTTGTCCTCTGGCAAAAACTTTACCAGCCGGACCGGGTTCGTTCCCTGGAACATGCCCCAACGCTCTGCCATGTTGAACATGTGCTTGAGCACAAACGCTCCTGAAGATTATCAGCACCACCGCATGTGCGAAGTCTCGCCGACAACCGTAAATCGGGAGCTTGGCCT
>JALYXI010000358.1 GCA_030947245.1 Acidobacteriota bacterium | reverse complement strand
GTTGGCTCTGTCCCGGGACCGTGGTGAAGCGGTGATGGGGAGCGACTTCTGTCATCCGATGCTGCGGGTGGCAGCCAGGAAGTGGACGCAATCGCCCCTGGTGGAAGCCGATGCGCTACGGTTGCCGATTCGCGACGGTTCGCTCGATCTGATCACAGTCGCTTTTGGATTTCGGAACTTCGTAGACTACGAGGCCGGGCTTCGGGAAATGCGCCGTGTTATGCGGAGAGGCGGCATGGTCGCAATCCTGGAGTTCTCGCGTCCTCCTAACCCGGTTTTTCGGAAAATCTACGAAGCGTATTCGGGGCGCGTATTGCCGTGGGTGGGAGGCTTGATTTCGGGTTCGCGCGATGCTTACGAGTACCTTCCGGAATCGGTGAAGAAATTCCCTGGCGCGGAGGAACTTGCGGGCATGATGAGCGAAGCGGGCTTTAACGATGTACGTTTTGTAAGGATGACGCTCGGGGTTGTAGCTGTGCACACGGGCAGAGTTCTATAGCGCCCTCCCGAGAGCCGTCTCCAATTGTTCTTTCGTCAGGGTGGTGCTGATGAAGAGTTCCTGCCGCGCACCGGCACTGAGCGCGATGGCCTTCCAACCGTTCCGCGTCGCTACCGTGATGTGAAGTTTCACCGGACCCTTCGCGTCGCGAACGGGACGGATGACGCCAGGAATGACAGAGCGGATTTCCGGGTTTTCAGCCAGCAGCCGTTCGAGCACTTTCTTGAGGTTATCGATGATGCTGTGCTCGATCTTGAGCTTGCCCTGTGCGGTCCGGAGGCGAAACGGCATACTTGCCATAATAACGGGAGTGCCTCACTCCGTTACGTTGATTCCCGGTGACGGGATTGGTCCTGAAGTGGCCGATGCGACCGTTCGCGCTGTAAGTGCCACCGGCGTTTCGATTGAGTGGGAGCGCGTGGATGCGGGGGTGAAGGCCGAACAGGAGACGGGCAAATTTCTACCGGACGCCGTGTTCGAATCGCTGGCGCGCACGCATGTGGGATTGAAGGGTCCGGTGGCGACGCCGATCGCGACCGGTCATTCGAGCGTGAATGTCGCGTTGCGGAAACGGCTCGATCTGTATGTGAATTTCAGACCGATCAAGATGTTGCCCGGCCTGAAGACACGCTTCAGCGATCTACCGATCGACATGATAATTTTCCGGGAGAACACGGAAGATCTGTATTCCGGAATCGAGCACGAAGTGGTACCGGACGTTGTAGAAAGCTTGAAGGTGATTACCCGAACGGCGTCGATGCGGATTGCGCGGTCCACCTTCGAGTACGCGGCTCGTGAAGAACGGAAGAAGGTAACCGCGATTCACAAAGCCAACATCATGAAGATGTCGGACGGGCTGTTCCTTCGCTGCTGCCGCGAGGTGGCTGCGGAATTCACCCAGATCGAATATGGCGAAATGATTGTGGACAACGCCTGCATGCAGTTGGTGATGCGGCCGGAAACCTTCGATTTATTGGTGTTGCCGAATCTGTATGGCGATATTGTGAGCGATTTGACAGCGGGGCTGGTGGGCGGCCTGGGCATAGTGCCGGGAGCCAACCTGGGGGCAAAAGACGCGGTGTTCGAAGCAGTGCATGGCACCGCGCCCGACATCGCGGGGAAGGGCTGGGCGAACCCGACGGCGCTGATGCAATCCGCCACGCTCATGCTGAAGCACCTGGGGGAGCGTGAAGCGGGCGAGCGGCTGCAGCGCGCGATTGAAGCGGTCTATCGCGAAGGTACGAACCGCACGCGCGACGTGGGAGGGGCGGCGACGACGGACCAGTTTACCGATGCGGTGATTGGAAAGTTGTGAAGGCCCGCGCAGGCACACGTGCTGCTACAAGCGCTGGGGTTATTTGAAACGCTGTTCGCTGTGTGGGTGTTGAGCTAGTCTGGATTGTGGCGGGCGCAAGGGCGTGAGCGATACCGGCTGGCGGGCGATGGCGAACTCCCGTCTGCTCTTTGGGCGAATGTTCGAAGATCCGCAGATCGAGATTCGCGCGTTTGCGCCGAATTCGCGCGTGTTTGCCATTGCGTCGGCCGGGTGCACTGCCATCGCTCTCGCGAATGCGGGGCATCGAGTCACTGCCATCGATCTGAATCCGGCGCAGATCGACTATGTGCGGGCACGGGTCAACGGAGGCCCAGCCCGGACAGGCAAAATCGACGGACTGCTTCGGGCCGGTTTGCGTTTCGCTCCGCTGCTTGGCCTGACGCGGGCTCGGCGTGAGACGTTCTGCGCAATGGATGACCCGGAGAAACAGCTTGGTTACTGGAAGCAATTCCTGAGGACGGCGCGGCTCCGGATGCTGCTGCGGGCAGTTCTGAATCCGCTCACGCTGAGAAATCTGTATTCGCCGCAAGTGCTCAGTGCCCTGCCCCCTCGATTCGATCGCGTATTAATGGACCGGCTGGAACGCGGATGGGCGATCCACCCGAACCGCCGGAACCCCTATGCGCGAGGAATGCTATTGGGAGAAGGAAGCCCGGCGGTGATCGCCCCCGGAGCAAAGGTAGACCTGGTCACGGGGGGCGCGGCGGAATACTTGGAAACCGTACCCGAGCGCAGCTTCGATGCATTCACGCTATCCAATATTCTTGATGGCGCCGGTGAAGAGTATGGCGGCCGTCTGATGCGCGCGGTGCGGAAAGCAGCCGCGCCCGGAGCCAGGATGGCGCTGCGCAGATTTGCCGAACATGCAGGGCCGAATCTTGCGGCGGAGGACCGCGCCTTATTGTGGGGAACGGTCGAGGTAGCCGCCCTTTGATGCACCGGTGAAGCGGCATCCGTTCGCGGTGAAGGCGTGGTCCGCCATTCGCTGGTGCTCACGTGTGCGTTGCCGCGGGAGTTGCTGCGTGCCCGCGGAGTACCCGCCTGGGTTTGCCGTCGGCTCAGTCGCTATCCGCTTTCAATCCATATTCCCGCAGCTTTTCATAAAGCAGCCGGCGGTGAATTTGAAGCGTCTCCGCGGCCTTGGATTTGTTACCGCCGGAGAGAGCAAGCGCCCGTTCCACAAGGGACATCTCGAGCGCGGCCAGGCACTTCTTCCAGCCATCCTCGATCGGGGCGCCCTCTACCCAAGTGACGCCCGCGCTCTCGGGCCGTCGCTGCAACTGGATCTCCGCTTCATCGATGATGCCTCCGGGCGCGAGGACACGTGCTCTCTCTACCGTGTTCTCCAGTTCACGCACGTTGCCGGGCCAATGGTGGACACATAGCTTTTGGAGTGCGCCGGGAGTCATGCTCACGGGCCGGCCACCGCGGTGCAGAAAGAAGTCTACCAAGGGCGGAATATCCTGGCGGCGGTCGCGCAAGGGCGGTAGCGTGATAGTAACGACATTCAGCCGGTAGTAGAGATCTTCGCGAAAGCGGCCGTCGCTGACTGCCTCTTCGAGATTCCGCGCCGTTGCCGTGATAAGCCGGAGATCAACTCGAATCGGGACATTGCTGCCTAGCCGTTCTATCGTGCGTTCCTGAATCGCCCGCAGCAGCTTAGCCTGCAGCGCTGGCGCGAGCTCTCCGATTTCATCCAAAAACAATGTCCCGCGATTGGCTTCTTCAAAACGCCCTACGCGGCGGTATAGGGCATTCGTGAAGGCTCCTTTCTCATGCCCGAACAGTTCGGATTCCAGGAGCGCCTCCGGAATCGAAGCGCAGTTTATCTTCACGAGAGGTCCCCGGGCGCGCGCGCTGTTGTGATGAATGGCATTGACAACCAGTTCTTTACCAGTGCCGGATTCACCACGAACCAGGACGGTCGCCTCGCTGGCGGCGACCTGCCCGATGAGCTTGTATACGTGCTGCATCACTGGACTATGACCGATCATGGCGGGCGCTTCCGCCACCGGCTCGCTACTGCCCGATGCGGCATGGGAAGCGTTGCGAGCCAGTTTACGATGTTCAATGGCCCGGCGGAGCTGGGGTAGAAGCAGGTCAAAATCGATGGGCTTCGTTACATAGTCGAAAGCCCCCAGCTTCATGGCTTCAATCGCGGCCCTGCTGTCGCCGTGCGCGGTCATAATAATGACCGCGGTATCGGAGCCGCCTTCGCGCGCCTTGCGGAGCACCTCCAGACCGTCCAGACCCGGCATGCGAATATCGAGCAGCGCCGCCTCAGGCTCTTCGCTGAGCAATACGGAAAGAGCCGCTCTGCCGTCTTCCGCCGCGATCACTCCGAACCCCGCCGCCTCCAAAAGCGCCGAGAGGGATATACGCGCGGCTCGCTCGTCTTCAGCAATGAGAACGTGTTTCATTCAGGCCTTTCTGAGCTGATAACTGGATTGTAAATGTAGCGCCCGGTCTGTCGTCGCGATATACAAGGGTGGCCCCCATACCGTTGACCAACTCGCGCGAAACCGCCAGTCCGAGCCCGGTGCCTTCACCGCGCGTTGTATAGAACGCCTCGAACAGATGCTCGCGGTGTTCGGGCGCGACACCTGGTCCCGTATCATGAACTTCGATCGAGACTCCTCCACCGTTCTGGTGTACGGACACGTCAATCGCACCTTCGCCCGGGATCGCGGCCAGCGAGTTTAGGAGCAAATTGGTCAAGACCTGAGTAAGCTGTTTCGCATCGAAAACGGCATGGGCCTGGGGGTCGTCCGTGCGAATCCGCATTTGGATGCTTCGCTCGCGCGCTTGCGTCTCCAGCAAATCGACGCACCGCGCTATGACGGGTAGTACCGGCTGCTCCTCAAGGCACGGCTTCCGAGCTTCCCGAAAGGCCAGCAGGTCAGTAAGCAGGACGTTTAACCGGTCCACTTCCCCGATGACCAGTTCAAGATCGTCCGGGCGAATTTCGCTGCTGGAAAGCCGTTGTTTCAGAACTTGTATAGCAAGGCGGATGCCGTTAAGCGGATTGCGAATTTCATGCGCGATGTTGGCGGCCATGCGCCCGATGGCGCGGAGGCGGTCTTCACGGCGCAGTTCCGATTCAAGTCTTCTCCGCGTGCGTGCCACGCGGTTCACGGCCCGGCAGATGCTTCCAAGTTCACCTCCGGTGACCGGAAGCTCGAAGGCGAAGTCTGTTTCCAGCCTCGCCAGTCCGCCCTGGATCTCGGCGATCCCTTTCCGTAATCCGATTGCAATTGCCAGCGTCCCCGTGATGCTAACCAGAGCGGCGATCCCTAGCCAGATCAGTAGCGCATTCCGGCGTTTTTCTCCAGGGTCCGAGATGCCCGAGAGGCGCTTCATGGTCCAGCAGACGTGATCGCGAGATGAAATAGCCTGGATTAGCACAACGTCGCGGGAGCCGCGAAGAATCCGTTCACCTCGGCCCGACAACCGTGCTTGCCGGATCGCTTCTTTGATTTCCGGCAGTTCAGCTTCAGGAACGTCCATTTTGGCATTTCCCGAGCCGTGCGTTGGATAAGAATAGCCGAGAATCGTTGAACCTGCAAAGAAACCGCCCTCGACGCCAGGGTAGGAACGGAGGGCGGCCTGCGAAATCGCGCTCAGAGAAATATCCTGGGCTGCCAGGGGAAGAGAGGCCCACAATGGATCGGAGTTGACGCGATCAGTATACTGTTGGGCCAACTCCGAGTTGGCCGCATCGAGAGCTTTACGAGTATCCGCGATCACGACTCGCTCGGCGCCATGGATCGCGCCGGAGATGAGGATGGCGCTTAACGTGGCAACGGAAATCGCCGCCAGCAGAACGAAGACCAACTGCAGTTGAAAGCGCCTCATTGCTTGGTCGGGCCACCATGTTCGGGGTTCGCGGGACGCCTGGATGGCGCAGGCACAGGCGCGGTTGCCTGGGCAAGGTTTTCGAGGGCCCGTATGAGATCCTCCGCGGATTTTGCGCACTCGTCAGTAATCCGCGAATCGAGGCCGTCGGAAGCGCGAAGCCCTTGCTGATAGTACTGCCGCGCGAGGCCGGCGATGGTTGCGGCGTTCGGGTCGGCGCTTTGTTTGACAAAATAATCGGCCTGTTGGAGCCGAAAATAGACGCGCTCGAGATGGCGGACAGGTTCGGATCTGTCCGGCTGCGGACGTCTTTTCTCTTCCAGAATGTGTTGCTGGTGTTCAGCGGCATGGACCAGCGCATCGCTTGCGGCCAGATAGCGGCCGGCTGCGAAAGGAGAACCGCTCTCCTCTTCGCTTCTGTGCAGATAAACGCGCGCAAGCGCAAGTATCTTGCTGGTTGCATCTCCTGTGGAGCGGACCTGGGACAACTTGCGGCGGACTCCTTGCGGACCACCCGGCGGTGGCGGGCCGCCAGGAGGCGGCTGGTGACCCTGTCTTCGATCTGCCGGTGGGGGTTGCGCAGCCAGGGTACTGGCGACTAACAGCAACAGAATGGACTTGCTGAACTGCATGGTCTTCCTCTGAATGACTGCACATGCCGGACCACGGCCAGGGTGTTTGTACGCGTTGCATTTCCCGGATGCGCTGTTCGATGTTCCGGCAGCAACTGTCCGTTTTCTGGACAGCGCCTCCGGCTGCGCTCGTTGCAGCGATTGCACTTCCCTATGGCCGCCGCGTTGCGATTGGACTATCGAGGATTTCCACTATGAATAGTACAATATCTTCTCTTTCCGCACTGCTCGTTACCGCCGGATTCCTGGGTGTCGGCAGCGCTCAACCACCTCCACCTCCGCCGGATCGCACTCCACCGGCCGCTCAAAGCGTGTATTCGCGCCGAGGCGCCATTAAATCATTCAACACAGGACCGAACGGAGAGACGAATGGAGTCGTCCTCCGCGACGGAACCATGGTTACGTTTCCTCCGGAGTCCGGAGCGCGGTTGCGTTCCCTGGCGAAAGAAGGTTCCCGCATTACAGTGAGCGGGACGCGCAGATCCGGCGCTTCCGGACAGGTTGGAGTGGATGCTCAGACCATTACAGCGAACGGCCAGACAATCACGGTTCCAGCTGCACCGCCTCCCGCTCCAGCGGGACCCGGCGCTCAAGCCGGATCAGGACCGCCGTCACCCGGCCCGAATGCTCCTCCTCCGCCGCGCGGTCGCGGTCGAGGGCCGCGGCGCGGGACTCCGCCAACGCCGCCGGGCGCGGGCCCACTTCCGTCTCCCGCAGGCGGGCCGCCTCCCGCGCCGGCAAACGGAGCACCACCGCCGCCCACCGGCGTTTGAGCCCAGAGAGAACCGGCGCAAGAAGATGAAACTTAAAACACTAAGCAGTAATACTCATTCCGCAATCAGGAGCGCTGCAGCGGCGCTCCCGGTCTTTGTGCTCGCGGTCTTACTCGGCGCTGCAACGCTCGCGCCGGCGCCCCGGCCTGCCAACCCAAAGGCCGATGCCGGCGCAACCACAAAGATCCTGAATCCAGGCGTAGTAAGTTGGGTGCATTTTGGCGACCTGCACA
>JALYXI010000325.1 GCA_030947245.1 Acidobacteriota bacterium | reverse complement strand
GAGAACGGGATGGAATCGGTAGGGGGCGGCGCGTTGGTAGTGCTATACGCCTCAGATCTCGAAGCGACGGAGAAAAGGGTGCGGGACGCGGGCGGCGCCATCTCAAAAGAGATTTTCAGCTTCCCTGGAGGCCGCCGGTTCCACTTCAAAGACCCGAGCGGAAATGAATTAGCTGTTTGGTCCGAGTAAAAGCGCCTAGTGAGTCATGGCGTAGATGATGTAATTCACGCCAATCCGCATTCCGAGTGAACTGAACTTTTCCGGGTACTCCGGATTGTCGGCGTGCTCCCAGGAGTCACCCAGATCCATGTTGTGGCAGATCGCCACCATCAAGCGGTTTTTGTCGTCGTAAATGCCCCGCCAACGTGGTTCGTAGCCGTCCTTTTCCCACAGCCGGCCAGAGTGAAGATACTGCGCGCCGGGAACTTGGAAACGCCCGTCAAGGTCGTACAGCGTGTGGAAGATGGGGTCCCTGTTGTCGATTTCCACGATGGGGCGATCCGGGAAAACGCGGTTCATGCTGTGAATGAAAACGTTCCACTCCTGCGTTCCATGGAAATCGTCGCACATGAAAAAGCCGCCACGAAGAAGAAAGTCCCGCAACTTGGCTGTCTGCTCATCGGTCAGGTTCCAGTGGCCCACTTCGACTCCATAAAGCCACGGCCAGTTGTACACATCGTCGCCGTCATCCAAATTGACGGGCTGTTCCACGCTCCGCGCGGAAACACGGGTTAAGCGCCGGAGCGCCGCGGAAAGGTGCCGGTCGGAACGCGGGTAATCAATCGTCCAGTTAGAGGATCCTTGAGTCCAATCGCCACCGTCCCGCCAGCCGCCATATCCTCCACGGATGGGCGGATACATCAACCGGGCGAAGACCCACTCCGTCTTATCCATATAATCGGGCGGGAGCGGGAAGTTCTCGTACTCGAATCCCGGATACTCGCGGAAAGGTTTTTGGAAAGCATACAGGGCTGTAAGCAGACTCAGACTCGCTGTAGCGGCGATAAGGATGGTTCGAAGGCGCATGCGGCTGCGGGCCTGATTTGTTTCCAGCGTAGCACGGCATTTGTTAGACTAACGACAGTACGGCACGGTGGGTATAGCTCAGTCGGTAGAGCGCCGGATTGTGATTCCGGAAGTCACGGGTTCGAGCCCCGTTACCCACCCCAGATCCCGCCGCTACGAGCCCCGGCTGAAGCGGCGTAACCTGAAAATCTCACCGATCGAGATATAAAGATCGAGAAAGCCCAGGCCGCTCAGAGCGCCGCGCAGATACGGGCTTTGCCACCACTCGTTCCAGCCTGGCACCTGCACGGTCAAAAGCGTGGAAAACAGGTTTTGCTCCCACTCCGAAGTCCATGGAAAAATGATGAGAAACAGCCCGAGTTCCAGACAGAACAGGATGAACAAAACGGCGGAAACTTTCTGAAACCAATGATGACGGGGCGGGGCGGGGGCTTCGACCGGCTCGGTCAAACTCTTACCCCGCCGTTAGCGCGGCGTCTGACCGGGTCAAAGCTCAAGCGGTGCAGAGGAGATGGCCCGTGCCGGTCCAGAGCTTTCAGATGTTCCGGTGTCTGATACCCTTTGTGCCGGGTTAGGCCGTATTGCGGGTAAACCTGATGCCATTCGCGCATGGTTGCGTCGCGATGCACCTTGGCGATGATGGAAGCGGCGGCAATGGCGTGGCAGCGTTCATCGCCCTGAATGAGCGGGAGCTGCGGCAGCGGCAGGTCCAGCGGAAAAGCGTCGACAAGGACGTAATCAGCGGCGCGGGATAACTGCTCAACCGCCATCTTCATAGCCAGCCGGGAAGCGTGATAGATGTTGATGCGGTCAATCGTCTCAGCATCCACGGCCGCTACGGCCCACGCCACGGCGCGCTCCCGGATACGGTCGCTGAGGATTTCACGGCGGCCGGGCTCCACCTGCTTGCTATCGTTCAGACCGCGAATGGGCCGGTCCGGGGAGAGGATAACCGCGCCCGCGACCACGGCGCCGAACAGCGATCCCCTGCCTACCTCATCGGCTCCCGCAATCGCAAAGAAACCGCGCGACCGCAGCCCGAGTTCAATTGTGCCATCACACTTCCAGGCACCCTTCATGCGAAGTACCGTTTAGGAGCGTTCTTTCAGGCGCGCGGCTTTGCCCTTCAGGCCGCGAAGATAGTACAGCTTGGCGCGGCGAACTTTGCCTGTGCGGACCAGATCGATATGGTCGATGGTGCGCCCGTGCAGCGGGAAGATGCGCTCCACGCCCTGGCCGAAGCTGATTTTGCGAACCGTGATGGTATCGCCCATGCCCGTATTGTTGCGGGCAATCACAGTGCCCTCAAAAATTTGAATGCGCTCTTTCTCGCCTTCCTTGATTTTGACGTGAACTTTAATGGTGTCGCCGGGCCGAAATACAGGAATATCCGTGCGGAGGTGTTTCTTGATGAAATTGCTGAGTAACGCGTTCTGCATGACTGAACCTATTATTCTACCTTAATCAGCGCGATCAGATTTCGCGCCGGCCTTCAAGCGCTTTCCCCATGGTGACTTCATCGGCGTACTCCATGTCGCTGCCCACCGGAATTCCCATTCCGATGCGCGTAACCCGGATGCCGAGCGGCTTCAGCAGCTTCGACAAATAGACCGCCGTTGCCTCGCCTTCCACGTTGGGGTTTGTAGCCACGATCACTTCTTCCACCGCGCCGCCTCCGATGCGGTCCACCAAGGTCTTGATGCGAAGTTGATCCGGGCCGATTCCACGCAGCGGAGAGAGCGCTCCATGCAGCACGTGGTAGAGGCCGTTGAATTGCCGCGTGGCCTCCACGCCGACAATGTTGGGCGGTTCTTCCACCACGCAGATGGTCCGCTGATCGCGGCCGGGATCCCGGCAGAACTGGCACTCGTCGCCATCGCTGATGTTATTGCAAATGTGGCACAGGCCAAGCTTATCTTTGACGTCCAGGATGGCTTGGGACAGGAAAGCAGCCTCGTCCCGGCTGACCCGCAGCACGTGGAAGGCGATGCGCTGCGCCGATTTTTGGCCGATACCCGGCAGCCGTTTGAATTCGGTGATCAGGCGGGCGAGCGGCTCCGCAAAATCCGCCATCGCTTAAAACATTCCGGGGGGAAGGCCCATGCCGCCCAGCATCCCGCCCATCTTCGCCTTGCTCTCGTCGTCCACTTTTCTCGCGGCCTCGTTGCAGGCGGCTGTCACCATATCCTGCAGCATTTCGACATCGGACGCGGCTTCGGGATCGATCTTCACGCCCAGGACGTTTTTGTGTCCGTCCATCTGCACCGTTACCATGCCGCCGCCCGAGGAAGCCTCCACGCGGATCAGCGCCACCTCGGCTTGCAGGCGCTCCTGCATCTGCTGCGCCTGCTTCATCATGTTCTGCATGTTTCCCGGCAGTTTCAATGGACTACTCCTTTAAATTGCGAATGGTGCGGATTTCGCCGCCGAACACCTCGCGGAAGCGCTGCACTTCGGGATTGGCCAGCGCATCGCGCGTGACTTCATCTTCGGTGGGCACGGCTTTGGCCAATTCCGGCGCCGCGCTCACTTCACCGAAAGCGATCTTGATTCGCGGAACCGCGATGCCTGCATGTTGGATTGCTTTTTGAAGGTCTTCCTGGCGCATGGAAAGTTTGAACTCTCTTGGCGTCAGGATGCGCAGCTCGCCTTCATGAAAAGAAAACTCCGAGTGCTCTGCGCCATCCGCGGTGAAGGCCATGCCGAGTTCCGTGAGAGCCCCGTGAATCACGTGCCGCCAATCGATGCCGCCGTTCGGCGCCTGTGGCGGAGCCGCGGCCTTTTTCAGCTGGTCTAACTCGAAGGGCGAGGGTTTTGGCGGAGCGGCGGCCGCGGGTTTTGATACCGGGGGGGCAGGGGCCGGCAGTGGCACAGGCTTGGGATCCGGCTTCGCTGCGGCAGGTTGCGGGCCCAGGCCTGCAATCGCTTGCTCGATTCCGGTTAGCCGTCCCGCCTGGACCATTTTCAAAAGGCCGATCTCCAGGTGAAAGCGCGGCTGCAGCGAAGATTGAAGATCGCTGAACAGATCGAGCGAAAGCTGCAGATAGCGAGTGAGGTCTTCTTCCGAAAAGCCGGAAGCCATCTTCGCCATTTGCGCGCGCTCTTCAGGCGACGCCGCGATCAGCCGTGTGTCCTCGCCGGAGATGCGGGACACCAATAAGTTGCGAAGGTAGCGCGACAACTCACGGCTGAAGTGCTGCAGATTTTCGCCGTTGCGCTCCAGGTTATCGACCAGCGCGAGCATGCTCCCGCCATTGTTCGCCTTTAACGCTTCGGCAACCTGATCCATAGACGAGAGCGAGAATGCGCCCAGCAGAGCGCGCACCTCAGCCGTATCCAATTTGTTGCCACAGCAGGCGATAGCTTGATCGAGCGCGGAAAGCGAATCGCGCACGCTGCCTTCTCCCGCCTGCGCAATCACGGCGAGCGTTTCCGTATCCGCTTCGATGCCTTCCTGGCCGCAGATAAAGCGCATCCGTTCCACCAGGCTTTCAAATTCGACCGAGCGAAAGTTAAAGTGCTGGCAGCGCGACGCAATGGTGGCGGGAATCTTGTGAGCTTCCGTAGTGCAAAGGATGAAAACCACCCAAGCCGGCGGCTCCTCAATGGTTTTCAACAAGGCGTTGAAAGCTTCGTTCGTGATCTGGTGAGCTTCGTCGATGATGAAAATTTTGAAACGGTCGCGAGCGGGCCGGTAACGCACGTTTTCCCGCAATTCGCGCATCTCGTTGATGCCGCGGTTGGAAGCGGCATCGATTTCGATGACGTCCACCGCACCGCCGGATTGAATTTCCACGCAGCTTGGGCACACGCCGCAAGGAATTTCCGTCGGACCTTCGAAACAATTCAAACATCGCGCCATAATGCGCGCCAGTGTAGTTTTACCGGTGCCGCGCTGGCCGGAGAAGATGTACCCGTGCGCGATGCGATTCCGGGTGATCGCATTGCGAAGCGTGGTCTTAACGTGGTCCTGGTTCACTACGTCATGGAACGATTGCGGCCGGTATTTCCTTGCGATTACCTGATACATGGAGGGAATATGTCAAGCCCCGGGTGATCCGCGGCACACAGGGTAAATCACTACCGTTGCTTCCTTCCGGACCTGGCGGGGTTCGCGACCGCCTATTGCACGGAGCCCGGAACCTGACAAGCCCATCCTAGCAGATGATGGTAGCCATGCCGCTCCGATTCGTTTTTCTTCTTCCGCTGATGATGATCGCGATTCCTTTCCCTGCGGCGCCCCGGACGCCGCGGGAGGCGGTCCGCAAAGTACTCGACGATCAGGTGAGCGCGTGGAACCGCGGTGACATCGACGCGTTCATGCAGGGATACGACGATTCACCCGCAACCACGTTCATAGGTAAGAGCGTAGTGAAGGGATACGCCGGCGTGCGGGAGAATTACCATCGGCGGTATGGGTCAGCCGCGGCAATGGGAACGCTTGATTTCTCAGCAATTGAAGTGAAGCCACTTGATGCCCGGTTTGCTCTGGTAACCGGAAAGTTTCACCTGAAGCGCACGGATGCGGGTGGGGGTGACGCCTCAGGAATCTTCTCCCTTGTGTTCGAGCACAAGGCCGCGGGATGGAAGATCATCCTGGACCACACAAGCTGACTACCGGGACGCGAGCGCTCGCTCAATCGCCTTCTGCGCGAGAGGCGACATGATGGCGTAACCCGCCTCGTTCGGGTGCAGGCCGTCACCGGTCAGCTCCTGCTTCAGCATTTTCTTATCGTCCAACATGGCCGGGTAGTAATCGAGGTAGGTGAAGCCGTTCTTTGCCGCGTAAGACTTCATCCAGTCATTGACTTCGATAATCTTCTCCGGCGGACGCCGCGCCGTCTGGGGCCGGATGTAATCGCAAACCGGCGTGATGGAGGAGAGCACGACGCGGATGCCGTTAGCCTTCGCCAACTCGGCCATGGAAGTCAGGTTGTCTTCGATCGCCTGCACCGTGGTGGGTCCTGTATTGCCGGCCAGGTCATTGGTCCCGGCAAGAATGACCACTACCTTCGGTTTCAGCGCGATCACATCGGGCCGGAAGCGAATCAGCATCTGCGGCGTGGTTTGTCCGCCGATGCCGCGGTCGATGTAGGGCTTGCCAGGGAAAAACTGGCCTTCTTTCTTGTTCCAGCCGTCCGTGATGGAATCACCCATGAAGACTACGCGGTTCTCATTCGGCCCCGGTGCGGCGACGGAGGCATTCAGGTCGTGATAGCGGGCCAGATTCGGCCAGTCGGCAAGTGTCTTGTGTGCTTGTTCCAGGTCTTTGCGGAGCTTCGCCGTGTCCTCGGCCTGGTTTGCGGCAGGCGCCGCGGTCTGGGCCGCCGCGGAGGTTGCGGCGAGAGCGGCCGCGAGAAACAGGCTGCGGGGGTTTAACAGGTTCATGTTCGTTGAGTATATTAAACTGAAAAATCTTATGCCCGCTCCCATTCGCCACGCGATGTGCAACGAAGCGTTCGGCGAAACTCCGTTTGCGGAAAGCTGCCGCGTGCTGCGCTCCGCGGGGTATGCGGGAATCGAGATTGCGCCTTTCACGCTTGCGCCGGACCCGCTCGGGATCACCCCGGAGCGGCGGCGCGAATTGCGCGCCATCATGCAGGGTGAAGGCATCGCGTTTGTTGGGCTGCACTGGTTGATGGTGAGCCCGGCGGGGTTACACGTAACCACTCCGGACGACGCTCTACGCGCGCGCAGCTGGCGGCACATTCGCGATCTGATCGGCTTATGCGCGGATCTGGGTGAGAAAGGAGTGATGATTTTCGGTTCGCCGAAGCAAAGGTCCACTACGGGCGGGCTCACGCGGGAGCAGGCGACGCGCCACTACGTGGAAGGCTTGCGCGAGGTTGCGGGTCAAGCGGCGGACCGGGGCGTGACGGTTCTGGTGGAAGCGCTTCCGAAATCGCAGTCCGACGTGGTGCGGACGCTTGCCGAAGCCGCGGCAATCGTTTTCGAGATTGGCAGTCCGGCAGTCCAGACGATGTTCGACGTTCACAACGCCGAGGATGAAACCGTGCCCCACACGGAACTGCTGGAGAAATACTTCGATATCATCCGTCATGTCCATGTGAACGAGATGGACGGCCGTTATCCCGGCACTGGCGATTATGACTTCGGCTCCCTCTTGCGTAGGCTGTGCGAGCTGAATTACGAGGGCTGGGTTTCCCTCGAAGTGTTCGACTTCAAACCGGACGCGGCGTCAATTGCCCGCGCGTCAATCGAGTATCTGAAAAATCATGAGTAACTACGTGGTAACGGGCGGCGCCGGATTTATCGGTTCCGCGATTGTAAGGGGCCTGTTGCGCGAGGGCGCGTCCAAGGTCACGGTGATCGACAACCTGCTCACCGGGTACGAGAAGAATTTAGACGAGGTGCGTGGTCCGTCCGTAGACTTCCAAAGCGCGGACATCCGGAACTTGGAAGAGATTGCGCCGCTGATGCGCGGAGCGGACGTGGTATTTCACGAGGCGGCCATTCCGTCGGTTCCGCGGTCGATTGCGGAGCCGGGGCCTTCGCACGATGTGAACATCAACGGCACTTTCAATGTGTTGCGTGCGGCGAGCGATGCCGGAGTGAAACGGCTAGTGTACGCGGCCTCTTCTTCCGCCTATGGCGACACGCTGGTGCTGCCGAAGGTGGAGACGATGATGCCGGCGCCAAAGTCGCCGTACGCGCTCCAGAAGCTGACAGGTGAATACTATTGCAGCGTCTTTTCGAGTTGCTTCGCTCTCGAAACGGTGAGCCTCCGGTATTTCAACGTGTATGGCCCCAGGCAGGACCCATCCAGCATGTATTCCGGCGTGCTCTCTCTCTTCATCCAGTGCATCTTGAACAAGACGGCCCCCGCGATTCACGGCGATGGCGGGCAGTCGCGCGATTTCACCTATGTGGAGGACGTTGTGGGGCTAAATCTGAAGGCCGCGCGCGCCCCCGGCGTTTCCGGAAAAGTCTTTAATGCCGGTAACGGAGGCCGGATCACGCTAAACCAAGTTTGGGAACTGCTGCAGAAGTTCGAAAATGTCGAGATTTCGCCGCGGCACGACCCGCCGCGCGAAGGGGATGTGCGGGATTCCCAGGCGGATACAACGAAAGCCGGACAGGAACTGAATCACGACCCGCGCTTCAGTTTCGAAGAAGGGCTACGGTTGACGCTCGAATGGTACCGGGCGAACCAGACTGCGGCTCGGTGACAACAAAGCAGTTGCGAACGTAAAGCAGAAAACCCGGAGCAATAATTGCTCCGGGTCCGGTTTGCATGAGGAGGAGGTTACTGAGGGAGAGCAGGAGTCAATTAGCTACGGGCCGCCTTCTTCCTCCAGCCCAATCCTACGAGCACCAAGCCGGTTCCGAGCGACAGGATCGTTCCCGGT
>JALYXI010000022.1 GCA_030947245.1 Acidobacteriota bacterium | reverse complement strand
CGGCATTGAACTGGCTGGACCTGACACTCGGGGCGATGATCCTGATCTCCGCTGTCGCAGCCGCGCGCAAGGGCCTTTCACGTGAAGTGATCGGGCTTGCCGCCTCGCTGCTAGGCCTGCTGCTGGCAGTTTGGTTCTACCGGTCCGCGGGCGCGCGCCTGGCCCCCTATATCAGTTCGGAATGGGCCGCTTCACTCGGCGGATTTATTCTGATCTTCTTCGGCGTGCTCATCCTGGGGGGCATTCTTTCGGCCGTCGTCGGCCGGTTGCTTAAGACAATCGGCCTTTCCATGGTTGACAGGCTCCTGGGGGCAGCTTTTGGCTTGGTGCGAGGCCTACTGTTTGGCTTCGGATTCGTGACGCTTCTTCTCGCGTTTTTTCCGGGTGAAAAAGCCGGGAAGCCTCCTTCCGCCGTGATACAGTCTCGATTGGCCCCACACTTGATGAAACTCTCGCGCATGGTTGCGCCGCTTGCGCCGGGCCAATGGAAAGAGAGCTTTTACCAAGCGTGGGACACGAAAGCGAATAGGCAATGAAAGACCGTTTTGACGCTCTGTCGGAATATTTGTTAGACAACAGTTTCTTCCTCGAACAAGCGGTGGAATTGATGGAGCGCACACTCGTTGAACGCGCTCTACGCCGCACGGACGGCAACCAGTCCAAGGCAAGCAAGATGCTCGGCATTCACCGAAACACGCTCCAGCGCAAAATGGTGGAATTTCAATTGGCGGGAAAGCGGATTCGCCGCAAACCCATGGCCAAGTCTTCGGGTAAACCTTCGAAGCGTGCCGCCAGTTAGAGTCCGGCTGCGCTCCTGTATGGAATTAGCCATCTTTGACCTTGACGGCACGCTGATTGACTCCAAACTCGACTTGGCCCACGCGGTAAACGCCGCGCGAGCCGACCTCGGATTGGCCGCTCTTCCGAACGAACTGATCTCTTCCTACGTCGGCGACGGCGCGCCGGTCCTGATGCGCCGGGCACTTGGGCCGGATGCCCCGGAGACGGAGGTCGCCCGCGCCCTCGAATTCTTTCTCGTTTACTACCGGGAACACATGCTGGACAACACCACTCTGTACCCGGGCGTTCACAACGCGCTGGACCGGATGCGCCATTCCGGTCTGAAACTCGCTATCCTGACCAATAAACCTGTCCGCATCAGCCAAGCCATCATGGAAGGCCTCTCCCTGGGTGATTACTTCGCACACATTTATGGCGGTAACAGCTTTCCATTCAAGAAGCCGAACCCGATCGGTATCGAAACGCTGCTTGCCCAACTGAACGCCACTCGCGAAAAGACCGTCATGGTAGGCGACAGTGGGATAGACATGGAAACAGCTCACAACGCACGGGTGCAAGCGTGCGGCGTCACGTACGGCTTCGCGCCCGAAACTTTGAATGCCCACCGGCCGGACTTCCTGGTGGACAATCTGGAACAACTGGCAGACCGGATAATTGAACCATGAGCGATTCCTGCATCTTTTGCCGCATTGCCGCCCGGGAAATTCCCGCTGCCATCGTGTACGAAGATGAGCATTCGCTCGCCTTCCTCGATATCGATCCGCTGTTTCCCGGCCACACGCTTCTGATTCCGAAGCAGCATAGCGAAACCATTTTGGAGCTGCCCCCGGACAACGTGGGTCCCCTCTTCCGCAACGCGCAACTCCTTACTCGCGCGGTAGAAGGCGCACTGGAAGCGGAGGGCTCGTTCGTGGGCATCAACAACCGCATCAGCCAGAGCGTGCCACACCTGCATATTCACGTGGTGCCGCGCCGCAAGAAAGACGGCCTGCGCGGTTTTTTCTGGCCCCGCCGAAAGTATAACGGCGATGAGCACCTGGCTGAAACCGCCGAAGCGATCCGCCGCAAGCTGGCGGAACTTACCGCAGCAGCGCCTTAATCTTTTCTGTCAAGCGCGCAAAGTCCACGGGCTTCGTATCGTAATCGTTGCAGCCCGCTTCCATCGCTTTGTCCCGGTCCCCCGGCATGGCGTGCGCGGTTAAGGCAATCACCGGAATGCCACTTGTTTTTGCATCCCGCTTGATTGCGGCGGTAGCATCCCAACCGTTCATCACCGGCAGACTCATGTCCATCAGTACCAAGTCCGGCGATTCGGTACGTGCCAGCCGCACTCCTTCCGCGCCATCCATTGCCACAATCACGTCATACCCCACCCGCACCAGGCGGCGCACAAGCATGTCGCGATTCAATTCATTATCTTCTACCAGCAATAGCTTGCTCACTTGGGTCTCAAGGCTATAATAAGGCTGCTTGGCCGTTCCCGCGATTCCTGGACACCTTCTCGTCGTAGACGACAACGAAAATAACCGTGACATGCTGGTGCGGTTGCTGGACCGCCAAGGCCTGAAATCGTCGGTAGCCCGCAATGGCCAGGAAGCCCTGGACATGATGAGCGCGGAGAGTTTCGATTTGGTCTTGCTGGACATTATGATGCCCGTGGTGGACGGCTTTCAGGTGCTCCAGACCATGAAGGCGGACGCTACGCTGCGGGAGCTTCCCGTAATCATGCTATCCGCCATTCATGAGATGGATGCGATTATCCGCTGCATCAAAATGGGAGCGGATGATTACATACCGAAGCCCATCGATTTAACCCTGTTGCGCGCCCGCGTGGGCGCTTCCATTCAGAAAAAACGTCTTAGGGACCGCGAAAAGCAACTGCTCCTGAACATACTTCCGCCCCGCATTGCGGAGGAGCTCACGCAGAACGGTTCCGTGGAACCGAGGCACCTGGATGAAGTCACAATCCTGTTCACAGACTTTGTGAAATTTTCCCATTTGACGCGGAAACTCTCCGCCGGTGATCTTGTCGCGCTGCTGAATGTTTGTTTCACGGAGTTCGACCATATCGTGGCGCGCCATGGGCTGGAAAAGCTTAAAACCATTGGCGACAGCTACATGCTGGTGGGAGGTTTGGAATCGGGGAATAGTTCGCATCCCGTGGATGCAGTCCTGGCGGCGCTCGAAATGGTGGAGGCAGTCCAAAACCTTCAGTTACCGGAAGGCATTTCCCTTCAAGTTCGGATCGGGATTCACACCGGTCCCGTGGTGGCCGGAGTGGTTGGGGTGCACAAGTTCGCCTTCGACGTCTGGGGCGATGCGGTGAACTTCAGCGCGCGCCTGGAATCTTCCAGCAAGCCGGACCGCATCAATATTTCAGCGGCCACGTTCAAACTGGTGGAAGGCTTCTTCGACTGCGAATACCGGGGCAAGGTCGAAACGAAAGATCTTCGCCAGGAAGATATGTATTTCGTGAACGGTATGGTGAAAGAGACTTTCGAATCGCGATACAAAGAGAAGTTCGGATAGTTCCCTAGCGATCGACCAAGTGCTTCATGGAAGCTGCATACCGATCGCCCTGTGCGATTCCGCCAGGGAACGCCGCCTCGATTCGTTGGAGATCTTCCGCGCTGAGTGAAACCTCGACAGCCTTGGCGTTCTCCTCCAAATACGTGCGCCGCTTCGTTCCCGGGATCGGCAGGATATCGTCTCCCTGGGCCAGGACCCAAGCGAGAGCCAATTGCGAAGGAGTGACTTGTTTTTCGGCCGCAATCTTTTCTACTTCCCGCACCAGCTCCAGGTTGTGTGCAAATGCGTCACCTTGAAACCGGGGAGCATGCCGCCGGTAATCGTCGGGCGCCAGATCATCCGGGCTCTTGATCTGCCCGGAAAGAAAGCCGCGGCCTAAAGGGCTATAGGCCACGAACGCAATCCCAAGCTCACGCACCGTGGCAAAGATTTGCTCTTCGGGCTCGCGGCTCCACAACGAATATTCGGTCTGGAGAGCGGAAATCGGGTGGATCGCATGAGCCCTGCGGATGGTTGCAGGCGCGGCTTCCGAGAGACCCAGGCGCCGCACCTTTCCGGCTCGGATCAGTTCCGCCATGGCGCCCACGGTTTCTTCTATCGGAGTGGCAGGGTCCACACGGTGCTGGTAGTAGAGGTCGATCGCGTCCACCCCAAGCCGCTTGAGGGATGCGTCGCAAGCGGAGCGCACATATTCCGGACGTCCGCTAACTCCTCGTGCGGCGGGCTCCGGGCCTCGGACAATCCCAAACTTCGTGGCAAGAAACACTTCATCGCGCCGCCCGGCTATCGCGCGGCCCACCAGCTCTTCATTGTGACCTTGGCCGTACATGTCGGCAGTATCGAGAAACGTGATGCCCAAGTCGATCGCCTTGTGAATGGTCGCAATCGACTCAGCGTCGTCGGTCCGGCCGTAGAATTCCGACATGCCCATGCATCCGAGGCCCATCGCCGAAAGCATTGGACCATTCTTTCCCAGTTGCCGTTTTTTCATTCTCTTCTGATGCAAGGAGCCACCACAAAGCTTCCGGGCGGCTCACGCGGCTTAAATACTGGGAATCCGCGCAACGTGCCGGGAGAACGGCGTGGGATGTGTGCCCGTTTCCGCCACATACCAGTCGTAAAATACGCGGACTCCGGCCTGTATCGCGGCAGCGACCGGAACGGCGAAAATCAATCCTACAAATCCAAAGAGTTGGCTGCCCGCGGCTAGCGCGAATAACCCCACCAGAGGATGCAGTTCCACCGCATTGCGCATGATGTAAGGCTGCAACATCCAGTCATCGACAAACTTCAGCGCCATGATTGTGAGAACGATCTTATAGATCACGCTTACGTCATGAAACTGCATATACCCCAGGCCGGATGCGAGAATGGCGACGCTGAAAGGCCCCAGGTAAGGCATCACATTCACGACTCCCGCCAGAATCGCAAGCTCAAGGGCATACCTTAAGCCTAAGAGATGGAGAGCGATGAACGTTACAACGCCGAAACAGAGGCAGTCCATCATCAGGCCGCGCAGGTAGCTGCCCAGCACTTCATCGATTTGATAGACCAGCGACACAACCTTCTCCACGTGCCGGCGCGGACACACGCGGATTAACGCGTTCATCCAGCTAGGACCTTCGGCAAGAGGAAAATAGGTAACTAGCGGAATCACAATCAAGTTCAACAATTTCGGCGAAAACTGAATCAACGCGGCGGGCACACCGGAAAGTGACTTCTGAATCCATTGCCGTCCCGCTTCCATTGCCGCGACGGCCTGTTCGGACCCAACTGGCAGCTTGCTCAGCCACCTGGTCTCGATATCTTTCGGAAAAGTATCGAGCAGCCCGGCAAACTCGGCCAGCCGGTCATGCCGGGTCACCGCGGCCCCAATCGCGAGCGGGATCAGAATCCGGGCTGCCAAAATGACTGCGGCGATTCCTACGATATAGAAACCGATCACGACGCGCTCGCGCTGATAGCCTCGCGCTTCCAGCCTTACTATTAGAGGATTCAACAAGTAAGCCAGCACGACGCCTAGAAAAAGCAGAAACAGGATCTCGCCCAGATAGAAAATCAGGAAACACGCCACGATTAAAAACACTACCGTCAGCAGCAGCCCAAAAAGGCGATTCTCCTGGCGGGAGATCATGATGGCTCGATTACCAGGCGCGCGCCTCCGGGAGAGGCGTCCGGCAACGCATCCGCAGGCGCTTCCGCCGGCACCTCTGCGGAAGAAACCAGACGTTCCGATGTGGATCGAAGCCGCGCCGAGAGAAGCCGGACCAGTTGATCGAGGATCATCACACCGACGCGGGGACGGGAGCGCACTAAGCCGAACAGCCGAGTCCGGTACAGCAGGTACACAACGGTGTCCGCTCGCGCAACGGCGGCGGCTGAACGCGGGAGTTCTTCAATTAGCGCCATCTCCCCGAAGAAGTCTCCCGGACCGGCGTTCGCCAAAACCTGCCCCCGGCCATCCGCGCCCTGTTTCACCAGATCGACCGATCCTGTTTCTACAATAAATAGCGCGCGCCCAATGTCGCCTTCTTCGAAAAGCTCTTCACCTTCCGCGTATTCTTTTTTAAACAGACTCTGAATTAAATAGCCAATATCTTTGCGCCCAAGATCCTGAAATAACGCCACACCACGCAGGAACTCCGCGCAGCGCGTGAATTCGGGATCTTTAAAAAGCCGCTGAAAGAAACCGGGAGTTGGAATGGCCCTCTCATCCGACATTTGATCCGACTCTGAGTAGCAGGTTTAGGGCCGCTACTCATGTCCCGATCTGTTGATATGATCTTCAATCACCTATGTGGCAGCACGCCTACACTCCTGTTTCAAATAGCTTGCCGCTTTCCGCCCTGGCGGCCGCGCTTCCGATCTTTGTTCTGCTGATCTTATTGGCCGTGCTTCGCCGCCCCGCATGGCAGGCCGCCCTGGCAGGCCTGGCCACGGCTTCGGTGGTCGCGCTCGCTGTTTTTGGCATGCCGGCCCAGAAGTGGATCGCCGCGTTGACCTATGGCGCGGCTTTCGGACTGTTCCCTATCGGATGGATTGTATTTGCAGCCATTCTGCTTTACAACATCACAGTTGAAACTGGCCAATTCGAGGTACTCAAGAACTCGATCGGTCAATTGACCGAAGACCGCAGGCTGCAGGCGTTGCTGATTGCTTTCTCTTTCGGCGCTTTTCTGGAAGGCGCGGCTGGATTCGGAACTCCGGTCGCGGTTGCGGCCGCTATGTTGACCGGGTTAGGCTTCGACGCCTTTTATGCAGCCGCAATCTGCCTGCTGGCAAACACCGCACCGGTTGCGTTCGGCTCTATCGGAATCCCGCTTACCACGCTTGCGG
>JALYXI010000299.1 GCA_030947245.1 Acidobacteriota bacterium | reverse complement strand
TTCATTCCAAACGACTTCTGAGGTGATCTTGCCACCCTGGGCGTTAAGGCGGGTGCCGCCGCAACTCAGCACGAAAGGACTGGAGGAGGGAAAGTCGACATGAACCTTTCCGTCGGCCACGCCGTCGGCAGAGCCATCGTCGCCTGAAGCGACGGTGACGGTGATTCCCAGCGTGGCGGCATCTTGCAGGGCTGAATTCAGCGAATCGCGAGCCTGCGCGGTCCACACGTCTTCCGAGGCGCCCCAACTGATGGAGATGACAGACGGCTTGCGGGCGGAGTCGTGCGCGGCGGCGGTAACTGCATCGAAGAAGCCCTGGTCAGTGTTCGGTGCGAAGTAGACGGCGATGGTGGCCCCGGGAGCGACTGCGCCCACCACTTCGATATCGAGCATGACTTCTCCATCGGCAGCGGAGCCCGGTTGATTGGCTGCGCCATCGACGGGCACGGCGGTAACGGACGGGGTCTTCAGGCCGAGAGCGCTGAAATAAGCATCCAGATCTTCGGTTCGATATCCACCGCCCAATTCGATGATGGCGACAGTCTGTCCAGCGCCGGTACGCCCCGCGGGAAAACTGTACAGTTGCGCGACTTGGATGGGGGTGAGGGCGCCGGCAGGCGTGGCATGCGCCGCAACGCGGAAATGAGGCTTGGCAATGGGCCGCGAATCGAGACCGAGCACGGCCAGCACGGCGGGTTCGAGTTCCGCCGGAATAAGAACACTGCCTGTGCGGCCGCGGTAGGTGACGCCAGTAGACGGGACGTGAAACATTGCGAGGCGCGTTCCGAAAGCTTGTCCGAGCGCTTCCGGGGAGCCGGACAGCGTGACGGTGCGGGCGGGCGCGGATTGATTCACCACGGTTAGCCCGTGGTGGGCAGCGAAGTTCCGCACCAGAGCAAGGTCATGATCGATAGATCCTTCGCGGCGGCGGAGGACGACAGTTACCTGGATGGGTTCCTGTGGATCCACCGGGCCCGTCTCATGAGCGCCCGCTAAGGGAGTCCGTTCGCTTCCGGGGAGAGCGACTTTTTGTTCGAAGGGCATGGGACTATCTGGCCATTTAAGCACGATCCTGATACACTCCCCCGCGATGGGCTATGACAGGCGTGCATTTCTAAAGACCGCGGCGTTGTGGAGCGCGAGCGCTGCCCTTGGCGCGGAATACGAGTGGGGTGGACCGGTGCTGGATATTCACTACCATCCGGGCGGTGACCCCGGCAAGGAAGTGCGGCATGCGGATGGCAGCGGAGTTAGCCGCGCAGTGCTGCTGCCTGGCGCGGCGGCCGAGGAGCGGGCGAAGCAAGTGGTTCTCCAGCTTCCGGACCGCTTCGCGCGATTCACCAACGCCGATGTCCGGCAAGCGGACGCGGAGAAGCGGTTGCGCGCGGGCGTGGAAAGCGGAGCGCTCGGTTTCGGCGAGTTGAAGTACCCGGTGGCCTGTGATGGACCGGAGATGCGGCGCGTGTATGATCTGGCCGCGGAACTGCGCGTACCGGTGCTGCTGCATTTCCAGGAGAATCAGGGGCACTGGAACACCGGGCTGGCACGGCTGCCAGCCATTCTGAAAGCATTTCCTCGGACCACGTTTATCGGGCACGCGAATTCCTGGTGGGCACACGTGAGCGCGGCTGTGGATGACGGGGAGGACTATCCAAAAGGCCCAATCGAGCCGGGCGGGCTGACAGACCACATTTTGGCGGAATATCCGAACGTGTATGGTGACTTGTCGGCGAATTCGGGGCGCAACATGCTACAGCGCGACCCGGAGTTTGCGGCCAAGTTTGTGGAGCGTCACCGCGCGAAGCTGATGTTCGGCAGCGACTGCGGGTGTAAGGATGGGCATGGCGCAGGCCAACCGCAACCGCCGCTGAAAGGCCTGTGTACGGCGCGGGAAACGTTGGGGTCATTGAAGAAGCTGTGTCCCGCGGATCTGTTCCGCCAGGTCACTTGGGGGAATGGGATGAAGCTGCTAAAGCTGGCGTGAAGGCCATGAAGCCACCGAATTATCGTTCATCGAGGCGCGCATTTCTTGCGGCGCTCGCTTCGGCTTCCGTTAGGGCAAATGCCGCGCCGGTCAGACCTCCGGGCTTGATTATCGACACGCACATTCACCTGTTTGCTTCGGGCTCTGACAAGTTTCCATTCGCTCAGAACGCGCCCTACCAGCCTGAACCAGCGCCTCTCGAAGCCTACCTCCAATTCATTCGCGAATCGAAAATCGATCATGTCATCCTGGTGCATCCAGAGCCCTACCAGGAGGACCACAGCTATCTGGAATACTGCTTCCGCCACGAATCGCCCAAAGGCCTTTTCAAAGGCACGTGCCTTTTCGATCCGCTGTCGCCGGAAACTCCCGCGCGCATGGAAGCGCTGGTGAGCCGCAATCCAGGCCGGATCGTGGCCTTACGAATTCATGAAGTGGGCGAGCCCGGTTCCCCTCCGTCGCACTCCGGTTCGATAACGAACCGCGATATGCGCGATCCCGCGATGGACCGTACGTGGAACAAGGCTCACGAACTGGGCCTTGCCATTCAAATGCATTTTCTGCCCTACTATGCACAGCAGATTGGGGAACTCGCGCGCAAACACGAACAAACGCCGGTGATCCTGGACCATGTTGCCCGTGCGGGCCTGGGCACACCCGGACAGTTCGAGCAGGTGTTGGCACTGGCAAAGCTGCCGCATGCCTATATGAAGATCTCAGGCATCAATTACTCGTCGCGCGAGAAAGCTCCATTCCGCGATGTCCGCCCGTTCGTGATGCGCGCTTACCAGGCATTCGGCCCGGACCGTCTGCTTTGGGGCGACCTGGGCCACACCGTGGGAGAATTCGAAACGGCCGTGCGGATTTTCGACACGATGTTTGAAGGGGTCCCGGAACCGGATAAGGCAAAAATCCGAGGCTTGAACGCCAAGCGCCTGTTTCGATTCTGAGCTACCGGCGGAATACCGGGTTGGACAACGTGCCGATGTGATCGATATGCAGGTCAATACGGTCGCCCGGTTGGACCCAGCGGTCCAGTTCCAGACCGCAGCCCGTTCCCACCGTACCGGAGCCAATCACGTCACCAGGGAGAACGGTATCGTCTTCCGTTAAGAATTCCAGCATCTGTTCAAAGGTGTAGTGCAGGTCACGGGAATTGCCGCGAGACCATTCCTCGCCGTTCACCAGCGCGGTCATTTCAAGCGAATATGGATTGGGAATTTCGTCGGGCGTCACCAGCCAGGGGCCGAGTGCGGTGCACCAGTCTTTGCCCTTCGCCGGTCCCAGGCGGACCTTCATTTCGCGGCGCTGGATATCGCGGGCGCTGAAATCGTTCATGGCTGTATAGCCAGCGATGTATGAGGGCGCTTGTGCGGCTTTCAAGTTGGCGCCCTTGCGTCCGACAACGGCCGCAAGCTCTAGCTCGTAATCGAATTTCCGGGTGAAGCTGGGCCACAAGGCGGCTTCGTTGTGGCCGATGATGTTGCGTGTACCGCTCTTGTAGTACGCCGGGAATTCATACCACTCCCGCGGCATGGGCTCGTTCCGCTTCTCGAAGCCGCGCTTTACGTGCGCTTCGAAAGCGTAGAAGTCGCGCAAGGCAGGCGGGTTTGGGATTGGCGCGCGGAGGACGACCTGGTCGAAGGAATAAAGCAGCGTTTCGTCATTCAGCCCGCGGCGATCCGGAAGGGCCTGTAAGGTTTCGCGGGCTTCATCCATTGCGCGTGGGCCGGCTTCGAGGAATGGGAGCATTTGCGCGGGAACGAGGGCATCCGCAAGACGCTGCCCGTGCCGGAGTGCGGTGGCGAAATTTAGATCCAGGATTCGGTTATCCGGGGCAAGAGCGCCTAGTCTCTGGTGTCGGCCCAGGTGGGTCGCAATCTCGAAAGTCAGCAGCTTCAAAGGTTGCCGCGGCGGTCCTGCTCCCGCTCGATCGCTTCGAAAAGAGCTTTGAAATTGCCTTTGCCAAAGCTGCGGCTGCCTTTGCGCTGGATGATTTCGAAGAATACCGTCGGGCGATCTTCAACCGGCTTGGTGAAAATCTGCAGCATATAGCCTTCATCATCCCGATCCACAAGGATGCCAAGCTCTTTCAACGCGGCAATGGGCTCGTCGATGGGACCGATACGCCCAAGGAGATCGTCGTAATATGCCGAAGGGACGCGGAGGAAATCAATGCCCTGCGCGCGCAGCTTCGTGACGGTGGCGACGATGTCGTCGGTCGCCATAGCGATATGCTGGATTCCCGGTCCGCGGTAAAACTCGAGATACTCTTCAATCTGAGACTTGCGCTTGCCTTCGGCAGGCTCGTTAATCGGGAACTTCACGCGCTCATTGCCGTTCGACATCACTTTGGACATCAAGGCGGAGTATTCGGTGCTGATATCGGCGTCGTCAAAATGGCGGAACATGCGAAAGCCCATGACGTGCTGGTAAAACTCAACCCAGCGATTCATTTCGCCCCAGCCGACGTTGCCGACCATGTGGTCGATGTGGCGGAGCCCGGCAGGGCGGGATACCATGTCATCCCCCTCAACCGCAACGAAACCCGGTAAGAAGGCGCCGGTGTAATTGGCGCGCTCTACGAACGTGTGAACGGTATCGCCGTAGAGCGCAATGGAGGCGAGGCGGATTTCGCCAGCGGCGTCGCGCAACGTTTCCGGCTCGCGCGTGGAGCGGGCGCCTCTTTGCGTGGTTTCGCGCCACGCGGATTCGGCGTCGTCGACCGAAAGAGCAATGTCGTGGACGCCATCGCCATGCGTGTGGATGTGTTCAGCGATGGGCGAATCGGGAGAAAGGGGCGTGGTCAGGACGAAGCGGATCTTGTCCTGGACCAGGAGGTACGAGGCGCGGTCGCGGTCGCCGGTTTCAGGGCCCCGGTAGGCAGCCAGGCGGAACCCGAAAGCCGAGCGGTAATAATAAGCGGCCTGGCGCGCGTTGCCGACGTAAAACTCAACATGGTCCGTACCGTTGAGGGGGAGAAAATCAGCCTGCCCGGCGGGCGCGGGTGTGGCGAGAGTCTCGATCATTTTGCGGCTCCTGTTTGGGACTTTCGAAAATAGGGGACGCCGTCTCGAATAGCGGCTTCCGTCACCGTATCGCCGATCTCAACGCGGTCGCCTTCGACGCGGCCAGTGACGCGCGTCCCGTCCTCGCGAGTCACGATGATTACCTGATAGGGGACATCGGCCGCGAACGCAGGGGGCGCCAGGTGGACTACGGTTTCGGTGTAGACAATCATGGGCTACCTCCTTCAGGATAACGCCGGCATGCCGGCACACCTGTGGCGTGGGGTGCACATTGTCCGGGGTTCCCGGTATCGGCTAGACTAGGAAATTCAACACTGGTGCTGGACGTGTCTGAATTGGAAACGCGATGTGGTCAACTCGCGTCCAGTTTGGGAGCGTTTACTTGGAAAAGGAACAGGATTACATGAAGTTTTTCAGGCCGCAGTGCCTGACCGCCATTTTCGTATGTGTGCAGGGGCTGATGTTCCTGGTTCCTGTGCGGTCCCAAACCCCTCCGCCGGCGCAGCAGAAGAAAGCAAATCCCTTTGAAGTGGTTCCCCAAGGGGCGGAGCCCGTGAAACCGCCAGCGGCGCCGGCTCCTCCCGCGCCGCCTGTCAAAAGTCCAGGAGGCGTTCCACCGGCTGCGGCTCCAAATGCAGCAGGGAATCCAGCGGCCTCGGCGTCACCGGCAACGGCAGGCGACCAGAATGTGATTGCGGCGATTGAATTTCGAGGCAGCCGCCGGGTTCCCCAGGATACCCTCCGCGCGCTGATCTTCAGCCGCGTGGGGGACACCCTGAACGACGAGACGCTCCGGCGGGATTTCATTGCCCTCTGGAATACCGGCAGGTTCGACGACATTAAACTCGAAGCCGAGCCGTCGGACAAGGGCCAGATCATCCGGTTCATTGTCACGGAGCGTCCGGTGATTCGAACCATAAAATACGAGAACATCAAGTCGCTTACCACGTCGGAAATCCTGGACCGGTTCAAGGAGCGCAAGGTCGGATTGACGGTGGAATCTCAGTACGACCCGAACAAGGTGCAGCGCGCGGCGGTCGTGATCAAAGAGTACCTATCGGAGCGCGGACGGCAGTTTGCGATTGTGGATCCAGTGGTGCGGCGGGTTCCCCCCAGTTCACTTGAAGTGATCTTTAATGTGAACGAAGGGCCGAAAGTGAAAGTCGGGACGATTACGATTCTGGGGAATGAAGTGTTTAGTTCCAAAGACGTGATCCGGGCGATGAAGAACTCCAAGCCCATCGGGATTCCCTACTCGATTCTGTTTGAGAATCTGTTCGCCAGAACCTATGATGCGACCAAGCTTGAAGAGGATAAAGAGCGCGTGCGCGACGCGTATCAGCAGAAGGGCTATTACATGGCCAAAGTTCTCGACCAAAAGGTCGATGTCCGGGAAGTACCGGGCGGTAAGAGAGTTCTTCCATTCTTCTTCATCAAGACCAAGCCGGGCAAACGCGCCGATCTAACGGTGCCGGTGGAAGAAGGGCATCAGTTCCGGCTGCACAAGATCAACTATGTGGGCGTGAAGCTGTTCCGGACACCCGAAGTTTTATCACAGCGGTTGTTTAAAATGGACAACGGCGACATCTTCTCGACGGCGAAGCTGCGGGATGGAATCAAGAATCTGACGAAACTGTACGGCGATTTCGGCTACATCGATTTCGTGCCTGAACCGGCGATTGAGGTCGTGCCGAACACCGATACAGTAGACATGACGTTAACTGCCGACGAAGGCAAGCAGTTCTTTGTGCGGCGCATCGATTTCACGGGCAATACCACGACACGCGATAAGGTAATCCGCCGCGAGATCCTTCTGGATGAAGGTGATATTTACAGTTCGCGTCTTTGGGATGCAAGCATTCTCCGATTGAACCAACTGGGTTACTTCGAGACTCTGAAGGAGAATGAGAGCTATGAGCTGAAGCGGAATCCCGGTTCGAATACAGTCGACATTCTGCTGAAGGTGAAAGAGAAGGGCAAGAATTCGATCGGTCTCAATGGCGGTGTTTCTGGAATCGCGGGCAGCTTCGTCGGATTCAACTACTCGACGAATAACTTCCTGGGCTTGGGTGAAACCCTGTCACTCGAGAGCCAGTTGGGCACGCGAACGCGGGAGGTTTCGGCCGGCTTTACAGAGCCGCATGTCCTCGATACTCAGATCCTGCTGGGCTTCAACGCATATATCCGGCGCTATAATTATGACCAGGCGCGCGAAAGCTCGATCCTTTCCGGACGTGACTTGCGGGCCTATTACGACGCGCTCGGTAACCAGAATCTTTTGAATTACGTGCAAAGCTCCAGGGGCATCTCGCTTTCCGCCAGTTATCCCTTGCGCCGTAGCTTCGCGCGGCTCGGATTGACATACGGTTATGACATCTCCGATTTAACAACGAAGAGCTTGGGAGCGCAGAACTATTTTCAATATCTGTATGTGAATCAGGTTTCCGGTCCGAATGCGCTGCAAGGAGTGAAGACCAGCCGTATTGTGCCGTCGTATAGCTACAATTCGAAGAACCATCCGTTGACTCCGACAGCGGGAAAGAGCATCTTCTTCTCGGTGGATTTTGCGGGTAGCTTTTTGGGCGGCACGGTGAATACGGTACGGCCGTCGCTTGATCTGCAGTACTATCATGCTTCGCCCAAGTGGCACAAGAATGTGTTAGCGTTTCATACACTGGCCTCAACGTATGTCGGATATGGCGGCAAAGTGATTCCGCCTTATTCACGGACTTACATTGGCGGTGAGAACGATGTCCGCGGCTTCGACTTTTACGGAATCAGCCCGATCGCTTTCATCCCGAGTAGCGCGAACGTGAATGTACTGAATGTGGACGGCACGCCACGTGTTCAGAAGGTGATTGGAAGTGACGGATTGCCTGCCGCACAGGCGGTCACTCAGCAGATTCCCATCTACCAAGTGATTACGCCGGGGGGTGATACCCAGGTAGTCGGGAATTTTGAGTACCGGATCCCGATCTTCGGGCCTGTTACGATGGCTCCCTTCTTCGATATCGGGTTGAACAAAATCCTGTACAAAGATCAATTGCGGTTGAACCAGAGCCGGATTGACGAATTGAACGGTCTTTTCCCTCAAGCGGCGTTCAACAACAAAGTGCAGATCGCACCGGGCACCGAAAACATTCGTATGTCAACCGGACTTGAAATTCAGGTGCTGCTGCCCATTGTTCAGGCTCCATTCCGTATTTACTACGCGCTCAATCCATCGCGCGTTTATGAGAACCTCCAGACTCCGATTGTGGCGGACCGGTCCTATTTCCCGAATAACGCCTCTTTCCTGAATGCGATCGCAAATTACGGGCGTTCCTACCCGTTCTTTGAAAAGCGCGGCACGTTCCGGTTTACCATCGGCCGGACCTTTTAGACAGTCATAATAGAATTAAAACCAACCAAAGAAGGACACTCATGAAACTGAAATCCGTTATTCTCCCGCTTGCGGGATTGCTTGGCTCCATTGCCGTAGCTCAGACTAGTCCCGCTGCATCGCCGGCGGCGGCAACGCCCGGAACGGCCGCGACCGCTCCCCCTTCCGCGATGACTGCGCCGTCGAAGGTAGCCGTAATCGACATCCAGGCCGCGATCATCCAAACAAAAGATGGCCAGAAGGCCGCGGCTGAACTGAAAACAAAGTTCGGACCGAAGCAGAGTGAACTCGAAAAGAAGCAGAGCGACATTGCGCAGTTGCAACAGACGCTTAGCAAGGGCTCGAACACGCTGAGCGATGAAGCGAAGCAGAAGACGATGCGCGAGATCGATGCGAAGAATACGACGCTGAAACGCGACACAGAAGACGCGAACGCGGATCTGGAGCAGGAGCAGCAGCGGATTATGGGCGATCTGGGCGGAAAAATGATTAGCGTATTGAACAAATTCGCGACGGACAACGGCTACGCGCTGGTGCTGGATATTTCGAGCCAGCAGACTCCCGTCCTATTCGCCTCGAACACGATCGATGTCACGCGGGACATTATCGCGCTTTATGACAAATCGGCGGGAACACTGACTGCACCGGCCGGCGCGCAACGGAACAGCGTAACCCCCCGTCCCACCAGCCCGGTCAGGAAGTAGTATCGTTTAACTATGAAGGTGGTAGTGAGCCTCGCGTTGGTTTCCTGCTCGTTGTTCGCGCAGCAGTATCGTGCTCCGGGTGGCGTGGTGTTTGCGAATCCAAGCGGCTTCGGCAATGTGGCGTTTCCGGGCACAGGCCGCGCGCCGGTGGCGGGCTTCCCCCAAGCGTTGGGCGCAGCGGTGGCAGGACGGCCGATTCCGTTGCGGAATGGGATTGGCGGACGCCGGTCCGGGATCGGGTACGGCGGATATGTCTCCGCTTATCCGGTGATTGTGGGTGGAGGCGGATATTACGATGG
>JALYXI010000282.1 GCA_030947245.1 Acidobacteriota bacterium | reverse complement strand
GCACGGTTCCGCGCAACGAATTGCGCATGGTGCTCGACAACATGGGCCTTCCTTCGAGCGGCACCAATCTCTCCCTCATCGACGCCGCCATGATCGGTCCGGGCGATGGCGAAATCCTGGTCTCGCTGGAAAAAAACCACGCCCCCACCGCCGGTTATGTTTCCGCCATCCGCAAGGCTCTGCGTCAGCAGTTTCCCCAATTAGTTTGCTTTTTTCAGCCCGCCGACATCGTCAGCCAGATCCTGAACTTCGGCCTTCCGGCTCCTATCGACATCCAAATCGTCGGCCACAACCGCGAGAATTACAAAATTACCGATCAAATCCGCCGTGAGGTTGCCCGTATCCCCGGCGCGGTCGACGTCCACGTTCACCAGATTGTCGATCTTCCGGAAATGCGCGTCAATGTCGATCGCACCCGCGGAATCCTGCTCGGCATGAGCGAGCGCGACATCGCGCAAAACATGCTGATCTCGCTCAGTTCCAGCAGCCAGACCGCGCCTAATTTCTGGCTAAATCCGAAAAACGGAGTCAGCTACACCATCGCGGTGCAAACTCCCGAATACAAGTTCAACTCCATGGAAGACCTGCAGACCACCACGTTGAACTCGCAGTCCCAGGCCGATCCGCAAATGTTGACCAACCTGGCCACCATTCAGCGCACGCGCTCCCCGGGCGTGGTCAATCATCGCGACGTGCAGCCGGTGTTCGATGTCTTTGCCGGGGTTGAAGGCCGCGATCTGGGCGGTGTTTCGGACGACATCGAACGCGTGCTGGATAAACTGCATCTCCCCCGGGGCACCTCCTATGTACTGCGCGGCCAAGTGGAAAACATGAAATCTTCCTTTCTCGGTCTGGCCTGGGGCCTGCTGTTTGCCATCCTGCTTGTCTACTTTCTGATGGTGGTCAACTTCCAATCCTGGCTCGATCCGCTGATCATCATGATGGCGCTGCCGGGTGCGCTTTCGGGCATCGTTTTTCTTCTGTTCCTCACGCAGACCACGCTCAGCGTTCCCTCGCTGATGGGGGCCATCATGAGCGTCGGGGTCGCCACCGCCAACAGCATTCTGGTTGTCACCTTCGCGAACGAACAACGCATTCTACACGACTCCACCGGAGCCGCGCTTCAGGCGGGATACACGCGGCTCCGGCCCGTGCTGATGACCGCGCTCGCTATGATCATCGGCATGCTTCCCATGGCGCTCGGCCTGGGCGAAGGCGGAGAACAGAACGCGCCGCTCGGCCGCGCCGTCATCGGCGGCCTGATTGCCGCCACTTTCGCTACCCTGTTTCTTGTACCCGTGATTTACGCCTCGCTCCGGCGCTCCGCTCCTTACGAGGAAGAAGCCATCCCATGAACCCCGCCCACCCCCAAACGGCGGTCCTCACCAAGCCGCGGCGGCGCAACCGGACCCGTACTCTGATCATCGCTTTCGCGCTTCTCGCCGGGCTGGCCGCTCTTCTGGTCAGCGGAGTTCTCCCGCGCCTGCAGCGCCGCGCCGCCCTGGCGAGCGATGCCCGCGCGTTTGAAACCGGCGAACCGGCGGTGAACACCGTAATTCTCCAAGCCGCCAGCGACACCAATGACCTGACACTCCCGGCCAGCATGCAGGCCATCCAGGAAGCGCCCATCTATGCCCGCACCGACGGTTACCTGCGGTCGCGCAAAGTGGATATTGGGGATCGCGTCCGCGCAGGCGCTCTGCTGGCCGAAATTGAATCTCCGGAAGTCGACCAACAGCTCGCCCAGGCCCGCGCCACCCAGGCTCACGCCGTCGCCGCGCTGGCCCAGGCCAAAGCTGCTCTCAAGCAAACTCAATCGAAGCTGCTGCTGGCCCGGGTTACGCTGGAACGGTGGAAGAAGCTGGTCACCGAAGGCGTGGTTTCGAAACAAGATGCCGATGAAAAGCAAAGCGGCTTCGATGCGGCCAGCGCCGACGCCGATGCCGCCGCGTCCAATGTCCACGCCGCCGAAAGTGACATCACGGCCCAGCAAGCCAATGTCCGGCGCCTGGAAGAGCTCCATTCCTTCGAGCGCGTCGTCGCTCCCTTCGAGGGAGTCATTACAGCCCGCAATGTCGATCCCGGAGCACTCATCACCGCCGGAAGCGCGTCCAGCACCCGCGAACTCTTCCGCATGGCGAAAACCGGCGAACTCCGCATTTTCGTCAACGTGCCCCAATCGGCTTCCGTCGCCATCCATCCCGGTGAAGCGGCGGTGATCCACGTGGCTGAGTTTCCAAACCGGAACTTCCCCGGCAAGATCGTCCGGACCGCCGATGCGCTGGATCCTAATTCCCGCACCCTCCTCACGGAAATTCACATTCCCAATGCCAAACATGAACTGCGGCCCGGCATGTTCGCTTCCGTGAAGTTTTCCTTGTCGCGCCCCACCTCCGTCATCATCGCTCCGGCTGCCGTCTTCGTATTCCGCTCCGATGGCCCCCATGTCGCCCTGGTGGACGCACAGCATCGCATCCACTACGCCAAGGTGGTTCCCGGCCGCGATTACGGCTCCACTATGGAGATCCTGTCCGGGGTCAATCCGGGCGATCGCGCCGTCGTCAATCCGGCGGACGACTTGGCCGAAGGGGCCGCCGTCACCCTCGCGGCGGACCAAAAGTAGTGTCGGATTGGGCCCTGGTCCTTGGCGCAAGCAGCGGCTTCGGCGCAGCCGTGGCGCGAGAACTCGCGCGAGCCGGTCTCAACATTGCCGGCGTCCACATGGATCGCAGGGAAACTCTTCCCCTGGCCGAAGCGGTTCAGAACGATGTGACACAAGCGGGCCGCGAAGCGCTTTTTTTCAACGGCAATGCCGCCGACGCATTGAAACGCGGAGAGATCCTGGACGCCCTTTCCGGCCGCACCGTCCGCGTTCTCTTCCATTCGCTTGCTTTCGGTTCGCTCAAGCCCCTGGTCGGTGAGGATTCCGCCACCCAGCGCCAAATCGAAATGACCGTCGATGTCATGGGCCATTCGCTGGTGTACTGGGCCCGCGATCTAGCCGCCCGCGGAATGATGGGGCAAGGCGGCCGCATTTACGCGATGACGAGCGAAGGCAGCACCCGCGCCATCCCGCGGTACGGACCCGTCAGCGCCGCAAAAGCCGTCTTGGAAGCGCATATCCGCCAACTTGCTGTCGAACTCGCGCCTTTCGGGATTACCGCAAACGCTTTGCTCGCCGGGGTCACCGATACCGCCGCGCTCCGCAAAATTCCGGACCACGACCGCCTCCTGGAGAATGCGCTGCTCCGCAACCCGCAGGGCCGCCTCACCACTCCGGAAGACATTGCCCGATGCGTATCCGCGTTGATCGGCGAAGGCACCGCGTGGATGACCGGAAACACCATCCGGATCGACGGCGGAGAAGGGACGGCAGGCTGATGGAAATACCCGCCATTTCCCAACTGGAAAACACGCCGGAGATTCTCCGGCTCTTGCTTTCCGGCATTACGGAACAGCAAACTCTTTGGAATCCGGAGCCCGGACGCTGGTCGATCGCGGAGGTGCTCGAACACATGTCTCACACGGAAGGACACTACTTCCGGCGTTGTATCGAGGACATCGCCACCACGGATGATCCCGAACTCGTTCCCTACGACGAAAAGAGCTTCGCCGCGGAGGGCCGCTATTCGGGCCGCAACGCGGAAGACTCTTTCGACCACTTCGAGGAACAGCGCGAA
This sequence comes from Acidobacteriota bacterium, assembly GCA_030947245.1. Taxonomy (GTDB): domain Bacteria; phylum Acidobacteriota; class Terriglobia; order Bryobacterales; family Bryobacteraceae; genus JALYXI01. Next base: position 3,576 of record JALYXI010000282.1, on the reverse strand, counting down.
AACAATATCTCCTTTCTGAATGCGCTCCCCGTTCAGGCCCCGGACCGCACCGGTCAACATCCGGCGCTCGGCATCCTGACCATCGGCCAGATTCTGAACGAATGGGCTTTCCACGATCTCGGTCATATCCGCCAGATCGCGGAGTTGGTTCGCGCCCTGAACTACTACCCGGCGATGGGGGCCATCTGCAGCCAGTATCGAATCCGGCCGTAAGAAATCGGGCTGGCGATTTGTTATTCACTCTTCCGCAAACACGCTCAGGACCCCGGCTTATCGTTGCCGCATTCATCCTTACCTGTGCCGCTACGGCCGCATCGTCCAACGTAACCGTTCTGTTGAACCCGGCGCACACCACTGTCGTATTCACGCTCGGAGACGTTCTGCATACTGTACACGGCGCTTTCAAGCTGAAAAGCGGAACCATAAATTTTGACCCGGTAACGGGAAGAGCGGGTGGCGCGGTGGTAATCGATGCAACCAGCGGCGATAGCGGCAGCGCTGCGCGGGATCGGAGAATGCACAAGAGTATTCTCGAGAGCGATCGTTACCCCGAAATCATATTTACTCCGGACCGTATCGACGGACGAGTGGCGCAGGATGGTCCATCACAGGTTCACGTGCACGGCCAGTTTAGAATCCACGGTGGCGATCACGAACTCACGCTGCAGTTTGAGGTGCAATCGGAAGCGGGGCAAGTCACGGCCATTACCCGGTTTTCGGTGCCGTACGTCAGCTGGGGCATGAAGAATCCCAGCACACTCTTGCTGAAAGTAAACCAAACCGTGGAAATCGGCGTTCGCGCCGCCGGACGGATTCAGCCTTGAATCCGCTGTACCCGGGCGCGGGCTATGCTGGAACCTGATGGCTAACATCGAAACGCCCAAATTTTCAGGACAGCATCGCCGTTTCGGACGGCCCTGCGGCGCAATGAGCACGTTTCATATCACTGTGGCTGTGTGTCTGCTATTTGTGGCCCTTGCCCTCGTCGCCGCTTTGGTGATCATCATGAGATGACTCTTACCCGGCCGTGCGCGAAAGGCTACGGCTTCCGCGAATGCTTCGCCATAGCCGCCCCGGCCTCGGCATCCTCTACGACGGGCCGCGTGTGAATTTCCAGCACATCGCCCCACTCCTGCGCAAATTCCCTGAGCAACTGAGCGTTTTCGCATTCCAACACATGGACCCCGCCGGACCCATCCGCATAGTGCCAACGGCCAATCGTCTGGATGCCTTCCGGGGGCTTAGCTCCATTCTCTAAGAACCGCGCAGTTGCACTTCTATGGGAATCGGGGCGTAATGACCAAGTTGTTATAAACTTCATGCTTCGCTTCTCCCTCTGCCGCAAGTTCTGTTTCAAACTTCAGCGGCAGACGACGACAATATCACGGAAGTGGACCGCCTTACTGCCATCCGCCGCCTAACGCCCTGTAGAGGTTGACGATGGCGGTGAGTTCGTCCCTTCGAAGGCGGGCTAGATCGAGTTGGCCCTGGAACAGGTTGCGCTCCGCGTCCAGCACCTGAAGATAAGTATCGATGCCGCCGCGGTAGCGGATATTGCTCAGGCGTTCCGCGTCTTCCAGAGCTTTCACCAGGAGTTCTTCCTGGGCGCGCTGCTCAGTCGTGCGGTTGTAGGCCGTCAGTGCATCGCTCACCTCGCGGAAGGCTGTGTTGATCGACTTCCGGTAGACCGCAAGCGCTTCCTGCTGTTGGGCTTCGGTGTAGCGGACGCCATTGCGAATTCGCCCTGCGTTAAAGACCGGCAGATTGCCTTGCGGGGAAATATTGAAATTTCTGGCAGGGCCGGTAAACAAGCTGCTGAGCGCGCGGGATTGGACGCCGAGAAGGCCGGTGAGGGTAATCTGGGGGAAGTAAAGCGCTTTCGCCGCGCCGATGTTCGCATTGGCCGCTATCAGCTGTTGTTCGGCTTCTCGGATATCGGGACGGCGTTCAAGAAGCGTAGCGGGAAGACCGGCCGGGACGATGGCGGGAGTGGTGAAATCCGTCAGCGCTTTGCCGCGAACCATAGGGCCGGGATTCCGGGCGGCGAGGAGGCTGAGGAGGTTTTCCGATTGCTCGATTTGGCGATGGTCCGCCGCGATTTGGGAAGTGGCGGTGTAGAGGAACTGTTCGGCCTGGCGCACGTCGAGCGAAGTGGCAACGCCACCCTGGCGGCGAATGGTGGTGAGGTTCAGGCTTCGTTCGGCCACATCGCGGGTTTTGAGAGCGATTTCGAGTTCAAGGTCCGCTTCGCGGAGATAGAAATAGTTGTTTGTAACGTCGCCGATCAACGTAGTGATGACAGCGCGGCGGCCTTCTTCCGTAGCCAGATATTGCGCGCGGGCGGTTTCGGTGAGGCGGCGGAGGCGGCCCCATACGTCAAGCTCCCAGTTGAGATTGAATCCGGCGCCGGTGTAGCTGACATCGAGGTTGGTGCCCTTTGGGATGAAGATAATGGAGCCGACGGAGGAGCCTTTCTGAGCGGTGAAACTCCCGTTGGCGTTGACCGTGGGGAAGAGGTTCGAGCGGGCGATGGCGAACTGCGCCCGGGCCTCCAGGACACGCGCGGCGGCAATGCGGAGGTCGTAATTGTTGCGGAGCGCGGTGTCGATAAGTTGGGTGAGCGGCGCGTCGTTGAAGAGCGCCGGCCATTTGGTATCCGCGATAGAGTCAACCGACGGAGGAGCGCCCCGGAATTGCGCCGGAGCCTGGACTGCCGGGCGGCGGTAGTTGGGACCCACAGCGCAGCCCGCCAGGAGAAGAGCGCATGTGAAGAGTGAAGCGCGCATCAATCGGCGCCTGCCGGGGACGGAGCCGCGGAGGGAACAGAGTGCTTGTTGCTTCGCTCCGCGACGCCGTCGATCACTTTATAAAGCACCGGAACAATGAAGATGGCCAGCAGGGTGGCGCAGAGCATGCCGCCGAACACAGCGGTACCGAGCGCGCGCCGGGATGCTGCGCCGGCGCCGGTAGCGAACAAAAGGGGAGCAACGCCCAAAAGGAAGGCAAACGAAGTCATCAGAATGGGGCGGAGACGGAGTTTAGCCGCCTCCATGGCTGCGTCGCGAATGGGCATGCCTTCCGCGCGGCGGAGCTTGGCGAATTCAACGATCAGGATGGCGTTCTTGGCAGCGAGCCCGATCAACGTTACGATGCCGATCTGGGTGTAGATGTCATAGGCGTAGGACCGAAGCCAGATGGCGGCGAGCGCGCCGAACATTCCGAGCGGAACGGCGAGGATGACAGCGAAGGGAATGGACCAGCTTTCATACAGCGCCGCCAGAAACAGGAATACCAGAACCGCGGCGAAGCCGAAGATGAATCCTTCTTTTCCGGAGGAAAGCTTTTCCTGGTAGACAGTACCCGTCCACTCATAGCCAAAGCCGGTGGGAAGGGTTGATTTTGCAATCTGCTCCATGATGGCGACGGCTTGCCCGGAGCTTGTGCCGGGAGCGTTGATGCCGATAAGGCGCGAGGCGCGGTAGCGGTTATAGCGATAGATCACTTCCGGGCCGGCCATGGGCTCGACACGGACCAGCGTGCTGAGAGGAATCATGTCGTTTGCGGCGGACCGTACGT
>JALYXI010000278.1 GCA_030947245.1 Acidobacteriota bacterium | reverse complement strand
TTGACATTCTTTGCGATTCCGAGCCTGCGAAGAAGCCAGATATGCATCCAGGTGATATCGATTTCATACCAAGCCAGACCGTGGCGGGCGGAAGTGGGGTGGGCGTGGTGGTTATTGTGCCAACCTTCGCCAAAGGTCAGAAGCGCAACCCACAAGCTGTTGCGCGAATCGTCGCGGGTGGCGAAACGCTGCGTGCCCCACATATGGGTCGCGGAGTTGACGAGCCATGTGGCGTGCAAGCCCAGGACCACGCGGAGGCAGCTTCCCCAAAGCACCAGCGGCAAGCCGCCGGCTATGTAAAGGATGACGCTCAGGACAACTAAGGGAACGAAGTGCCAGGTGTTCAGCCAGACATAGAAAGGATCTTTCGCCAGGTCGGGCGCATACTTCGACATCTTCTTGGTGTCGTTATGCTTCGGCTCGCCAAACAAAATCCAGCCGACATGGGACCAGAACCCGCCATGACGCGGGGTGTGCGGGTCGCCATCTTTATCGGCGTGCTGGTGGTGAACCCGGTGGGTGGCCACCCAGAAAATAGGGCCGCCTTCGAGCGTCAGCGTTCCGCAGACGGCGAAGAAATACTCGATCGCTCTGGGGACCTTGTAAGACCTATGGGTGAGCAGACGATGATAGCCCATTCCGATCCCAAAACCGATGGTCATCCAATAGAGGACCGCCGAAATGATCAGCACTTTCCAACTAAAGAAGAAGAGGGCGGCAACGGCGCCCAGGTGGAGCAGGACCATGATGGAGGTCGTGATCCAGTTGAATGTATCCTTGCGAGGAATTGTGGAAACCTGAGCGCTCACAATCCCAACCTAGCAATTACGAACGGCGCGGCGTGTAAGAGTTGTGTAATTGTACATTGGAGGATGCGATGCAGGACCTGACGGCGGCGATTTCCGTGCGCGACCTGCGCAAAGTATACGATGGCCGGGCCGCGGTGGACGGGCTGAGCTTGACTGTGCCGCGCGGGTGTTTTTTCGGGTTTCTGGGGCCGAATGGGGCGGGGAAGTCGACGACTATCCGGATGCTGACCGGGCTGATTCCGCCCACCTCGGGCTCGATTGAACTACTGGGCTTGCCGATGCCGGGGCGGGAGATGGAAATCAAGAGGCGAATTGGGCTGGTGCCCGACGAATCGCTGCTGTTCGACCGTCTTACGGGCGCGGAGTTTCTGGAGTTTGTGGGGCGCATGTACGGCTTGGCGCGACAGCTTGCCGTTCATCGCGCCGCGGAATTGCTGGAATTATTCGAGCTGAGCGAGCCTCGCAAGTTAATTTCCGAGTATTCGAAAGGCATGCGCAAGCGCGTCGCGATGGCGGCCTCGCTGATTCACCGGCCCGAGCTGTTTCTAATGGATGAACCGTTCGAAGGAGTGGACGCTGTCGGGGCGCGGTTGATGAAAGATATTCTGCTGGATCAGGTCCGCCATGGGGCTACGATTTTTCTAACTTCGCATGTGCTGGAAGTTGTGGAGCGCCTGTGCGATCACGTGGCGATTATCAAAGCCGGAAGGATTGTGCGGCAGGGCAGCATGGACGAACTGCGCAACGGGCACGAAACGCTGGAAGAGGTGTTCGTGCGCGAGGTGGGGGCGGAAAAGGCGTTTGAACGGTTGGAATGGCTTTGAAAAAATGAAGAGACTCTTTGCACTTGTTTTGCTGATCGGGACGCGGTTATTGGGACAGAATGCGCCGGTGGAACTAACCGTCGATGCCACGGATATACCCCGGCGGTTGATCCACGCCAAGATGGTGTTTCCCGTGAAGCCGGGCGCACTGACGCTGCTGTACCCGCAATGGCTTCCCGGAGAGCACGGCCCCACGGGCCCTATCGCGGATTTGGTGGGAATGCGGGTGGCTCCCGGGTCAACCGCCGGGGCCGATATGCTTCCGTGGCGGCGCGATTCCACGAATATGTATGCGTTCCACGTGAACGTGCCGGCGGGGGTGGACAAGCTGACGGTTTCGATCGACTTTATCTCGCCTCCGGACACGGGCGGTTTTTCGTCCGGCAGTTCCGCCACCTCTGAAATGGCGGTGCTGAACTGGAACCAATTTCTTCTGTATCCGGCGGGCACGCCTACCGACAAGCTGAACTTCCGGGCCAATTTGAAGGTTCCAAAGGGCTGGCGCTACGGAACCGCGCTGCCAATTGCCAGTGAATCCGGGGACAGCATCCAATTTCAGCCCAGTTCCCTTACTACGCTGATCGATTCGCCGGTGCTTAGTTCCGCGCACTTCCGCACGATCGATTTGAGCCCCGGCATGGAGCCCAAGCACTACCTTCACCTTGCTTCGGACAGCGAGGCGGCTCTTGAGATTTCGCCGGCGGAGGTGGAGCACTACAAGAACCTGGTGGAGCAGACGGGCAGGCTTTTCGGCGCGCGCCACTACCGGGACTATCATTTCCTGCTTTCGTTGAGCGATCATGTGGCGCACTTCGGATTGGAGCATCACGAATCGAGCGATGACCGGATTGCGGAGCGTTCATTGGTGGA
>JALYXI010000276.1 GCA_030947245.1 Acidobacteriota bacterium | reverse complement strand
CGTGTGTCCAAAAGCCCAGAAACCGGCTTTTGGACCACCGGTAGAGCGTCAAATCGACCGCGTTGAACGGCTAATCGTGACTTACCAATACATGCACTCCGGAAACAAGCCGTTTTTCAGTACCCTGCTAGTAAGCAGTGATATCCGGTCAGCCTCGGTAGAAAAGTCTATTACTTAAGCTTGCTCAAAATCCGGTCGTGAATCCAATGGGCGTCCCACCATTCGACCGGGTTCACCTGAGTACCGTCGACCTGCATGCTGTAGTGAAGGTGGTCGCCGCCAGCCAATCCCGTCGCGCCGCTCCTACCGATTTCCTGGCCTCGCTTGACCATGTCGCCCACCTTCACCTCAATCTCACTAAGGTGGCCGTAAATGGATTGGAGACCGTAGCCGTGATCGATGACTACGCAATTGCCGTAGATGCCTAAATCACCGGCCCAGAGGATGCGGCCGTCGTTTGAGGCCGGGATCGGGGTGTGAGCCACTTTAGCCAAGTCGAAACCGAGATGAACCTGTTCGTCGACCTTCTTGCCGTGGTAGATGTAACTGCGGCGATCCGCGAAGACGCTTTCAACTTGCGAGTTGGCCAACGGGAGAAACGCACCGGTCCACAGCATGCGGGGTTCGGTCTTGAGGCGAAGATCGGCGATGGTCTGGTTGTTCTGCCTGCGAAGATCGCGGTTGATATGGAGAAAGCGGGCGAGGAGGTCTCCCGTGCCCTGGGGATCGATAGCGGGAACCACTCTGTTGAGAAACTTGTCATCGAGAACAATGTCGCGGGAACGGAAAGACTTGGGAGTGATCTTGGTGAAGAAAGCCGCGGTGGCTTCCGGGCCGGCCCCGTTTGAAGCGTAAACGACGGGAATGGTGGTGGGCGGTGTATCCCAGGGGTATGCGAAAAGGCTGAACCGGAGCTTTTCGGGCCGGGAGGGCAGGGGGTAGCTGCGGTATTTCGCTTGGCCGACTTCGACGCCCGAATCGGTCCAGTAACCGGATGGGGTGAAGACAACGAGTTCGCTGCCGCCCTGATTGATATAGTGCTGTTCGCCATCGGCGGCGACATGGGGCGCAGTGGTGATTATATCGACGTCGAAGGATTTCCTATCGGTTTGGCCGCGTAGGTCGTTGGCGGTGGCTTCGACGATCATTTGGGCTTTGCCGTCCTTAAGCGCGGGCGCTTTGTTCTTGCCGACACGGGCGATCACATCGCGGGCGCCGTTCTTTTCGCCGAAGAAGAGGAATCGGTGCGCCGGTTTCTTTTCAGAGAACACGGGGTACGTTTTGCTATCCTGTTCCAGCTTGATGGCGACCTCCCGGATCCCGTGGGCATTCTTCAATTCCACACGCACCGGAGTGTCTATCCCGATTACCTTGACGGGCGGATTTACGGTGATAAGAGTTCCAGTTGAGAGCAGCATCAACACAATCGGTATCCCGACCAATAGGGCGATGAGAGCAATGGTCGCGATTTTCACTTTTTCGTCCATATAGACCTTTTTCACCTCTTGGTCCAGGTGTCCAGCCAGTTGATAAAGGTCTTATACCAGAGCAAAGTGTTTTGGGGCTTCTGTATCCAGTGGCCTTCGTCGGGGAAGACCAGGAGTTCCGAGGGGATTTTCTGGAGCTGGAGGGCGGTAAAAAGTTGAAGGCTCTGGCCGAAGGGAACGCGGAAATCGAGTTCGCCATGCGTAACCAGAGTGGGAGTTTGGAACTCTTTTGCGAAAAGGCTGGGCGACCACTTGCCGTAAACTTCCGGAGTCTCCCAGGGCATGCCGCCGAATTCCCACTTAGGGAACCAGAGCTCCTCGGTTTCACCGGCCATGCTGCGGAGATCATAAACGCCGGCATGGGAAACAAGGGCTTTGAAGCGTGTGGTGTGGCCCAAGATCCAGTCCACCATGTAGCCGCCGTAACTTCCTCCGGCGGCTGCCATGCGGTCCCCATCAACGTAGGGGAGGGCGCTCACCTTGTCCGCCGCGGCCATAATGTCGTCATAAGCTTTGCCGCCCCAATCGCCGTTGATGTCATCGATAAATTTTTGGCCGAAGCCGGTGCTTCCTCGCGGGTTCACCATGGCGACAACGTAGCCGGCGGAGGCGAAGACCTGCGGATTCCAGCGATAGCTCCAGCTTTGTCCCCAGGCGCCTTGTGGACCGCCGTGGATGAGCAGCAGCGCCGGATATTTCTTCTTCGCATCGAAGTTCGCGGGCTTAACGAGGAACGTTTGGACCTGAGCTCCCGCGGCGCCGGTTGTGGTGATTTCTTCGTAAGGCGCGAGCTGGTGTTCTGCGAGCACGCCGTCGTTAAAATTGGTAAGGACCAGGGGCGGACCACCCTTTGCGGAAGCGCTGCAGATTTCCGCGGGCGCCGCACCGCTTTGCCGCGTGAAGACGATTGTCTTTCCGTCGCGGGTAAACTGCATGTCGTCCAGAGTGTTATCGCCGCTTATGGCCACTTTCGAGCCGCCGCCGGTAACGGAAATGTACTGGATGGATTGGCGGCCGCGATCTTCCGCCGTGAAGAAGATGCGCTGGGAATCGGGCGACCAGGTGAAGCTGTTGACCCAGCGATCCAGCCAGTCCGTCATCGTAGCAAGCTTGCCGGATTTGCGTTCGAGAACCACAAGCTGCCAGCGGTCGCTCTCGTAGCCGGGACGTGTTTGGGCGCGGTAGGCGAGATACTTGCCGTTGGGGGAGTAGAGAGGGGAGCTGTCCGCGGCGGGGTTAGTGGTAAGTTTTTCGGGTTTGGCGTTCCCGTCTTTCGGGACGGCGAGCGGAACTGTGAAAAGGTCGGAGTTGGTGCTGGTGGCGGGGATTTCGTCCGCGTTCATGGCAAAGACGAGCTCTTTGCTATCCGGCGAGATGGCGTAGTCTTCGGGGCCTCCGAGCGCAAAGGGAGGCACATCGCGATCACCGGGGGTGAGGTCGCGGGCGGAGCCGCCTTCAGCCGGGATGATGAGCAGATGACTGCGCCGCGCGCCTTGCCAAGTGGTCCAGTGCCGGTAAAGAAGAGTGGTGATCAGGCGCGCTTTGGTGGGCGCGGCCTTGGCTCGTTCAAGCTCCTTCACGTTGCATGCGTCATCGGCGCCGCACTCAGGGAAGACTTCACTGCTGAATACGAGGAATTTGCCGTCGGGCGAGAATATCTGGCCGGCGGCTTCGGTGGAAATATGTGTGAGTTGGCGGGGATTCCGGCCGTCGGAATCAACAGTCCAGATTTGGGAAGCGCCGTCGCGGGTGGAGGTGTAGGCGACGAACTTTCCGTCCGGGGACCACCGGGGGCGCTCGTTCGAATCGCCGGCGTCGGCGATTTCGCGCATTGGCCCGCCGGAGATGGGTACAAGATAGAGGTGGGACTTTTTCTTGTTGGCCGTGGAATCGATGGTAACGGCGGAAAAGGCCACCGTTTTGCCATCCGGCGAGACCTGGGGGTCGGCGACACGGACTAGTTTTAGAAGGGTTTCGGCGTCAAACGGGGCCTTTTGAGCGGAGAGTGCCGCAGCGGCGAGCGCGGTGAGCCAAACAACTTTCATTGATTTGATCTTAACGTGGCACCGCGATTGCATTTGCTCTGCCGCGAGGCTTTTATGACCAAACGAATACTTACCGGAGCGGTCCTTCTGTTTCCGCTGTTCGCCTTCGCGGATGTCCTGACCATGAAAGACGGGACGCGGTTCAACGGCACTTTCGTGAGCGGGAATTCCAACACGATTAACTTCACTGAGTACAATGGAAATCGCCAGACTCTGAACATGTTCGATGTGCAGGAGCTGCGGTTCGGGAACGAGCGGGATTCGTCACAGGTTCGCGGGGACTTCGGCAACGCTCCTGGAGGCTACAACCGGAATCCCGGGAATGACAATGGACCTGGCCGGGCAGCCAATTCGGTAGACAGCCAGCGAGACTACAACCGCAACGGGCCGGTTAGTTCCGGGAGCATGGCCGATGCGCTGGACCAGTTGCAATTGGACATTCAAGCGGCGCTCGATCACGCCAATCTCTCAGACGATCAGCGGCAGAGTTTGACAGATAGCAGTGTGACGCTGCGGAACATTGCGCAGCAGAGCCGGAACGGGCGTCCCGTGAACGATCGGAACTTGAGACTTGCGATTGGAGCTGTGCGGAGTGCCACACAGAGGATGCAGCCCCAGGATCGGGACACCTTGATGAACGATATTCAGCGGCTGAACGTCCAGGGAAACGGGGCGGGCCGCGATTACTGAACTTGGCTTTTCCGGATCCAGGCATTGCTTTTGCGGACCCAGGCGTTAAGGAGGGCGGCTGAGATTCCGATTAGCGCAACGCAGAGTCCTGCCCAGAGGCCGGGTGCGCCCCAGTTCCGGCTGAAACAGAGCCAATAGCCGAGTGGCAGCCCCACGCCCCAATACCCGATCAGGTTGCAGAGCATGGGGGTGTGGGTATCTCCCAAACCCCGGAGCGCACCGATTGAAACGGTCTGCACGCCATCGAAGAGCTGGAATAGGGCCGCGATGAATAGAAGCATGACTCCTGCTTCGATCACCTGAGCATCTGTTGTGAAAATTCGCAGAATGGCGCGCGGTACGGCCCAAAAGAGTAGCCCCATGGAAGCCATAAACGGGACAGCCAGCAGGATTGCGGTCCAGCCGGCGCGGCGTGCGCCCGTGGGATTGCGGCGTCCTATCGCGTTGCCGACACGAACGGCTGCCGCGGAACCGATTCCGAGCGGAACCATGTAGGTAAAGCTGGCGCAGTTCAGTGCAATCTGGTGAGCCGCGAGAGTGGCGGGAGTGAGGCGGCCGGCGAGGGCGGTTGCAGCTGCGAACACCCCGACTTCCAGGCTAATTTGAAAACCCGCCGGGATGCCGAGACGTAGGAGGCGGGACATGCGACGCCAATCGGGCCGCAGCGAGATATCACGCCAACCGGTTCGGAAGCGCCGTTCGTGCCACACGGTATAGAGAAGCAAGCAGGCGGTCATGTAGACGCGCGAAAAGCAGGTAGCCCATCCGGCTCCGGTCGCGCCCAAAGCGGGAATTCCCCAGTTGCCGTAAATGAGGACCCAATTCGCGGCGATGTGGACCAGGTTGGCAGAGATTAGGGCGAACATGACGGGTCTGACCAGATGCATGCCTTGCAGATAGCGGCGCAGGGCGAAATACAGCAGGAGGGGAAGGCTGCCCCAGGCCACAGCGCGTAAGTACGAGTTCGCCTCACGAGCAACTTGCGGTTCCACGCCAAACGCGGCAAGGAAGGGGCCGGCCCGCCAGACCAAGAGCATGATGAGCGGCGCCAAGGGAAGGTAAAGGTATACGGCGTTCAGGAGAGAACGGTGGCAATCGGGGAGATCGCCCGCGCCGAAAGATTGTGAGACCAGAGTGTCAAGCCCGAGCATCAGTCCGGCGGCGAAGACGGCGACCGTGTAGAAGAGCATGCCACCGATGCTGACAGCGCCGATGGCGGTGGCGCTGACACGGCCGACCATCATCGTATCCACCAAGCCCATAGCCATCCATCCGAGTTCGGCGGCCACCACAGGACCCGCGAGCCGGAGGGTGGGCGGAAGCTCCCGGCGGAGCGCGTCCAGCATTTAAGGATGGTACCGCCCGGGTTTTTTCCGTGGAGCGTTATGCCGCATTCCAATGCCGTGGGTGTCCCTTTGGGATATTTAGAATAAAGCTTGCGTATGATACTGTGAGAAGCTTGCAGGGCACGTTGGACAACCAGATCGCGAGTCAACACAAGGACGAAGTCGCTTCGGGTGAGCGCTTCGAATTCGGGGCAAACTGGTCGAAGTTTTTGCTCCTGCTGGATGACACGCGGATTCAAAGAGCGGAAGAGTCGTTGAAAGAAAAGCTGGAGGTGGAATCGCTCGCCGGAAAGCGAATGTTGGATGCCGGCTCCGGGAGCGGTTTATTCAGTTTGGCGGCAAGAAACCTGGGCGCGACGGTTCATTCCTTCGATTTCGATCCCAAGTCGGTTGCATGCACGCGGGAGTTGCGGCGGCGCTACTATTCCGATGACCCGGATTGGACGGTGGAAGAGGCTTCCGTGCTTGATCCGGCGTACTTATCGCGGCTGGGCAGCTTCGACATTGTGTATTCCTGGGGAGTGCTTCATCATACCGGCCAAATGTGGCAGGCACTGGGCAATGTAGCTCCCCTCGTGAGAGATGGCGGCTTGCTGTTCGTCGCAATCTATAATGATCAGGGCACGCCTAGCAAACGATGGCTTGCTGTAAAACGCTTCTATAACAAGGCTCCCGGATTGTTGAAGCCCGTGGTGGCGGGTGCTGCCTGCCTTAAATTATGGTGGCGCAGTTGGGTCAAAGACGCGGTTACGGGGAAGCCGTTCCGCGTTTGGCGCTCACATGGCTCAACGCGCGGGATGTCCGCATGGCGGGATCTGGTGGATTGGGTGGGAGGCTACCCGTTTGAGGTGGCCAAGCCAGAGCAGATTTTCGATTTCTACCGGGTGCGAGGCTTCGAACTTTGCAAACTGGCGACCGAAGGGGGCAGCCTGGGTTGCAATGAGTTTGTGTTTCGGAAGACGCCTGGTCAGCCGAGCAGTTCGAGAAACGCGCCTGCTGCGTAGCTGAGCCCGCGGCGGGATGGTTTCAGCAGGTGGATCTTTCGCTCCACCGCGATCTCTTTGACCTGTATGGCGCGAAGCTGGCCTTGCCCTAACTCCGCTTCCACGCACATGCGCGGGAGGAAGGCGACGCCCAGGTTTGCGACTACCAGTTTGCGAATGGTTTCGACTGTGGGCATCTCAATATCCATGTTCAGGGGTACCTGATGGCGTTGAAACTCGCGGAGAACAACTTCCCGGTAAGGGGAGAGGACGTTGTGCGCAATGAAGGTTTCCGAGCCCAGATCTCTGATGGATATCTCGGTGCGGTCGGCCAACCGGTGTTGGGGCGATACGATGAAGGCAAGCGCGTCCGTATAGATGACCTTTGAAATAAGGCGGTCGTCATGCGGGTTGTAGCTAATGACGCCTAGTTCCAGGTTGCCGTCCAGGATTTCATTGGGAATTTTACTGGACAGGCTACGACGCACTTGCACTTTTACGTTTGGATATTTGCGGCGATAGCGTTCGATGTGTTGGAGCAGATAAAGGGTGGTGGATTCGTTGGCGCCGATGGTCAGCCGCCCAGCCGAATTGTCGCGCAACTCGGTGAGAGAATTGTTCAGCTCCGCCTGCAAATTTTCGAAACGGCGGGCGTAATCGAGCACAGTGCGGCCGGCATCTGTGAGGGATAACTCTTTCGCAGAACGGTCGATCAGCCTCTCGTTGAGATCGTTTTCCAGGCGTTGGAGAGCGAGGGAAACTGCCGGTTGGGTACGGAACAACTTCTCAGCAGCGCGTGAGAAGCTCTTTTCCGTCGCTACGGTGAGAAACACTCGAAGTGGGTAGAGTTCCATTATGTTTACTTATGGTGCGATGATATTAAATAACTTTGCTTAATCGCAAGGGGCGGCTAGAATAAGTTTGGTTATGACGGATCGAGTCTGGATTTTCGATACTACGCTGCGGGACGGGGAGCAATCTCCCGGGTGCAGCATGACGGTTCCGGAAAAGCTGCTGATTGCGCGAAAGCTGGTGGAACTCGGCGTCGATGTGATGGAAGCGGGATTTCCCATTTCGTCCGATGGGGATTTTCAGGCCGTGGACGCGGTAAGCCGGGAGTTTCCGTGGGTCCAAGTGGCAGCGTTGGCGCGGGCGACAACCGGGGATGTTGAGCGTGCGGCGCAGTCGCTGAACGCGGCAAAGCGGCCCCGGATTCACATTTTCATCGCGACCAGCGACATTCATCTGAAATACAAACTGAAGCGGTCGCGCGAGCAAGTTTTGGAGAGCGCGGTGGCTGCGGTTGAGCTTGCGCGGAAGTACGTGGACGACGTGGAATTTTCGGCCGAAGACGGGGCGCGCACAGATTCGGAGTATTTAGAGCAGATTTCGCGCGCGGTGGTCGCAGCCGGGGCGCGGACGGTGAACATTCCGGACACTGTAGGTTACTCGACTCCAGAAGAATACGGAGCACTAATTGGGCGTGTGGTGGAAACGCTAGGTGATTCGGCCGTCGTGAGCGTTCACTGCCACGATGATCTGGGGCTTGCAGTAGCGAATTCGCTTGCGGCTGTACAGGCGGGGGCGCGCCAGGTGGAATGCACGGTAAATGGGATTGGGGAACGCGCCGGGAACTGTTCGTTGGAAGAAATCGTGATGGTGATGAAGACCAGAAATGACCGGTATCCCTACCGTACGGGCATCCATCCTGAGCACTTGTATAGCGCAAGCCAGCTATTGAGTTCGATCATCACCTTTGGACCGCAGCCGAACAAGGCGATTGTGGGGCGCAATGCGTTTGCCCACGAGGCGGGAATTCACCAGGACGGATATCTAAAAGAGAAGACCACGTACGAGATTATTGAACCTCGTTCTGTAGGGGTTCCCGAGGGCAAGCTTGTACTGGGCAAACACAGTGGACGGCATGCTCTGGCGCAGCGCTGTTCAGAGATGAATTTCGCTCTGACGCGGGAAGAATTGGATACGGTTTACACGGAGTTCACCACTCTTGCGGACCGCAAGAAGGGAATTATGGACGAAGAGATTGTAATGCTGATTGCGACAGTGCGCGACCGGGCTGGAGTTGCCGCGAATTGATCTTCAGTGTGTTGGTGTTGCCGGGTGACGGTATTGGGCCGGAGGTAACCAGGGAAGCGGTTCGGGTCCTTCAGGCAGTTCTGAAGCGCGGTGGTGTCCATAGTTTGAAGCTGACGGAAGGTTTGCTGGGTGGGGTTGCGATTCATCAGACAGGTTCGCCGCTGCCGTCTGAAACGGCGGAGATGGCACGCGCGGCGGACGCGACGCTGCTAGGCGCGGTGGGGCTCCCGGAGTTCGACAATGCGCCACCGGAGCGGAGGCCGGAACGGGGGCTGCTTGGAATTCGGAAGGCCATGGGTGTTTATGCGAACCTACGGCCGGTGCGAACGTATAAGGCGCTGCTGGATTCATCGCCGCTGAAAAATCATATTGTAGACGGCACGGACATGATTATCGTCCGCGAGCTGACGGGCGGAATTTACTACGGCAGCCCGCGCGGGATTTCGGGGACCGGCGCGGAGGAGCGCGCGGTGAATACGATGGTGTACACGAGGCCTGAGATTGAGCGTGTGGCGCGCATGGCCTTTCATCTGGCGCGGAATCGGCGAAAGCGAGTGACCTCGGTGGACAAATCGAACGTGTTGGAAAATTCGCAATTATGGCGGCGGGTGGTGACGGAGCTTTCGGCGGAATATCCGGATGTGACGCTCGATCACTTGCTGGTAGACAACTGCGCGATGCAGTTGGTGCTGAACCCGACGCGGTTCGACATCGTGCTGACGGAGAATTTGTTTGGCGATATTTTGAGCGATGAAGGCGCAGTGCTTGCCGGCTCAATTGGAATGCTGCCGAGCGCTTCGCTGGGGGAGCGGAAGCCTTCGGGAGTGTGGACGGGATTGTATGAACCCGTGCATGGTTCGGCTCCCGATATTGCCGGGCAGGGAAAGGCGAATCCACTAGGGGCGATCGGTTCCGTGGCGGCGATGCTGGAATATAGTTTCGGCTTGAAAGACGAAGCTGCCGCCGTGAACCGCGCGGTAGAGGCGGTTCTGGACAGCGGCGACGTGACGCCGGATCTAAAAGGCTCCGCGACAACGGAGCAGGTAGGAACCGCAATTTGCGACAGGCTTCTTTACTAACAACAGGCTATGAAACCGCGAACGATTATTGAGAAAGTTTGGGACAATCATGTGGTCTATCAGCAGCCGGGCGCGCCGGCGCTGCTGTATATCGATTTGCATCTTGTGCATGAGGTGACTTCGCCGCAGGCGTTTACCGGGCTGCGGGAGCGCGGGTTGAAAGTGCGGCGTCCGGACCGGACACTCGCGACGGCGGACCACAGTATTCCGACCACGGATCGCAGCCTGCCGATTGTGGATCAGATCGCGGCGAAACAGTTGGACCAACTGGAGCGGAACTGCCGGGATTTCGGGATTCGCTGCTTTGGGATCCACAGTGCGCAGCAGGGGATTGTGCACGTGATTGGACCTGAGTATGGCGCGACGCAGCCGGGGATGACGGTGGTTTGCGGCGATAGCCATACGGCGACGCATGGGGCATTCGGAGCCCTGGCATTTGGGATTGGGACCAGCGAAGTGGAACAGGTACTGGCGAGCCAGTGCCTGCTGCAGCGGAAATCGAAGACGTTCCAGGTGCATGTGAACGGGACCCTGAGTGCGGGCGTGAGTGCGAAGGACATCATCCTAAACCTGATTTCCCGGATTGGGATTGGCGGTGGAACAGGATGTGTATTTGAGTATTCGGGTTCCGCGGTCCGCGCGCTTTCGATGGAGCAGCGAATGACTGTGTGTAACATGTCGATTGAGGGCGGGGCGCGGGCGGGGATGATTGCGCCGGACGACACCACGTTTGAGTATCTGGCGGGCCGCCAATTTTCTCCCAAGGGCGCCGGGTGGGATGCGGCTGTCGAGCGATGGAAACAGCTACCAACAGATGAAGGCGCACAGTTCGATCAGGAAATATCGATGGATGCGGCGGCCATTGAGCCGATGATTACGTACGGGACGAATCCGGGGATGGGGATGCCGATTACGGGGCCGCTGCCGAACCCCTCTGAGATTAAGGACGCGCGCGAACGGGAGAGCGTGGAAAAGGCGCTCCTGTACATGGGCCTGGAAGGCGGCAAGCCGCTGCTGGGGCATCCGGTGAACGTGGTCTTTATCGGGAGCTGCACGAATAGCCGGATTTCGGATCTGCGAAGCGCGGCATCCATTTTGAAAGGACGCAAGGTGAATCCTTCAGTAAGGGTGTTGGTTGTGCCCGGTTCGCAAGAGGTGAAGCGGCAGGCGGAAGCGGAAGGGCTGCCGGAGGTGTTCCGGGCGGCGGGATGCGAGTGGCGGGAACCGGGGTGCTCCATGTGCATTGCGATGAATGGGGACATGCTGCAGCCGGGTGAATACAGTGTTTCGACGAGCAACCGGAATTTTGAAGGGCGTCAAGGGAAGGGCGGGCGCACGTTCTTGGCGAGTCCGTTAACGGCCGCCGCAAGCGCCGTCACGGGCGTCGTGACCGATGTGCGGAGGATGATGTGAATCCCTTCATTGCGTTTGAAAGCCGGACGGTGAAGATGCCGGTGAACAATATCGACACGGATCAGGTGATTCCGGCGCGGTTCTTGAAGACGACGTCGAAAGAGGGCTTGGACAAGCAATTATTCAATGACTGGCGGTATGACACGCAGGGGAACCCGAATCCGGATTTCATTTTGAACCGGCCGGAGGGGCAGGGGCGGCGGATCCTGCTGGCCGGAGACAATTTCGGTTGCGGCAGTTCGCGGGAGCATGCGCCTTGGGCGCTGACTCAGTTTGGATTCCGATCGGTGATCAGCACATCATTTGCGGATATATTCACCCAGAACGCGTTGAAAAATTCCTTACTGCCATTGATTGTATCGCCGGAGATTCATGCGGAGTTATTTGCTCTGCCGGATGAGGCGGTATTGGCGATCGATTTAGAAAGACAGATCTTGAGACTTCCGGACGGGCGCGGAGTGGAGTTTCCCGTAGATGCATTTTCGAAGACGTGCATGTTGGAAGGAATCGATGAGCTGGGGTGGATTTTGAAGCAGGAAGCTGCGATTACGGCTTACGAAGCGGCTAGGCCTGGGTAATATCGCCGAGGATCACGGCGTGTCGAGCGCCGGTCGCGGTAGGGACATTGCTGGTTTTTCCACGCCAAGTCCGGTAGGCTAGCACGGCAAAGGCGACTGCTTCTTTGGCGTCGCCGGGGATGCCGAAATCGCCGGTGCGGGCCCAGGATAGTTTTGGGAGAAAGCTCTGTAGCATTCCCACAAGGGTCTCGTTGTGAACGCCCCCGCCCGAAGCGACAAGATCGTCGGCTGTTCCGGCGAATCGGCGAACGCCTTCGGCAATAGTGGTGGCCGTAAGGGCGGTGGCGGTTGCGATCAGGTCCGGGAACGGGAGCTTGGTCTTCCTCAGGCCGGCGCAGAATTCAGCTCCGTATTGTTCCCGGCCGGCTGATTTTGGCGGGAGGCGCTGATAGTACTCGTCTCCCGTGAGTTTCGCTAGCAGCTTATGGTTGATTTTCCCGCTTGCGGCGATGGCTCCGTCGCGGTCGAAGAGTTTGGCGCCGCCCGTCATCTCCGAGACGAGCGCATCCATCACCATGTTGCCGGGACCGGTGTCGAAGGCGAGAATGTCGTGAAGCTTGGCGTCCGCAGGGAGAAAGGTGAAGTTCGCGATGCCGCCGATATTGAGCACAACGCGACCGCGCTTTTTGTGGCGGAACAGGAGCCAGTCGGCGAAGGGGACCAGCGGCGCGCCTTGGCCTCCGGCGGCGATATCGCGGGCGCGGAAGTTCGATACGACGGGGACGCCGGTGCGTTCGGCAATGATGGCGGCTTCGCCCAGTTGTAGTGAATTCACGGGCGTCGCGCCTTCGTGATAGATGGTTTGTCCGTGGCAACCGATGAGATCGAGATCTTTGAATGCTCCGGCGGCTTCGGCGTAGAGTTCACCCAGCCGGAAGTTCAGGCGCGAGATGGCGGCCGTGGTGGTTTGCGTGTTGGAAACGTCCAGGATGGCTTTGCGAATATCGGGTGGGTAAGGCGTAGAACGGTGTTCCAGTACTTCGAGGCCTTGTTTGTGAATGTTGATTACCGCGACATCAATGCCGTCTAGCGACGTCCCGCTCATGATTCCGGCCACTCGCATCAGTTCAGATCCTTTTGCAGCTTGCTTAGAAATTGCAGAGCATCGACCGGGCGCATTTCATCTACGTTGAGGCTACGGATTTGGTCCATGACCTGTTTGCCTTCGGGTTCGAACAGGCGGATCTGGATGGGGCGATCGCGCGGAGTGAGCTCTTCGGTAACCGCGAGTTCGGTACGTTCATGGAGTTTCAGCACTTCGCGGGCGCGCTCGATCACGGGAAGAGGAAGGCCGGCGAGGCGAGCTACTTCGATACCGTAACTGCGATTTGCTTTTCCGGGTTCGACGCGGCGGAGAAAGATGATGCGGTCGCCCGCTTCTTTGACGGAGACTTGCAAATTGCGGACGCCTTCCAGTTGTTCGGCCAGTTCGGTGAGTTCATGATAGTGGGTGGCAAAGAGCGTTTTAGCCCGGGTGCGAAGGTGGATGTATTCGACCACGGCCCAGGCCAGTGCTAAGCCATCGTAGGTAGCGGTGCCGCGACCGATTTCATCCAGAATGATAAGACTGCGGTCGGTTGCAGTATTGAGGATCACAGCGGTTTCCGTCATCTCGACCATGAAGGTGGAGCGGCCTCGGGCCAGGTTGTCCGAGGCGCCGATGCGGGTGAAGACACGGTCAATGACGGGGAGCAGTGCGGAATCCGCGGGGACGAAGGAGCCCATTTGCGCAAGGATGGAGATGAGGGCAGCCTGACGGAGATAGGTGGATTTGCCTCCCATGTTAGGGCCGGTGATGACCGCGATCAGGTCCGTGGTGGAGTTCAGGTAGAGATCGTTCGCAATGAAGCGGTCTTCCGCGATCTTTTCTATCACTGGATGGCGGCCGCCCGCGATGCGCATCTCGCCATCGTCAGAAAACGCGGGGCGCACGTAGCGATTTTCCGCGGCCGCCTGTGCAAGCGCTGCTGTGAGGTCGAGCTCGGCAACGGCTGCGGCGGTGGCCTTTATGCGGGTAGCGTGGGCTGCGGCCAGCTGCCTCAATTCGGTGAAGATTTGCTTTTCGAGCGTCAGAATCTTTTCGTCGGCATCGAGCACTTTGCGCTCATAATCTTTGAGCTCCGGCGTGGTGAAGCGCTCCGCGTTCACGAGAGTTTGTTTGCGTTCGTAATCGGCAGGAGCCAAATGGCGGTTCGCGTTTGAGATTTCGATGTAATACCCGAAGACGTTATTGAAGCGGATCTTGAGGGACTGGATGCCGGTGCGCGTGCGTTCGCGAGCTTCAATTTGCGCGATATATTGGCGGCCATTCCGGCTCAGGTCGCGCAGTTCGTCCAGTTCCGCATTGTGGCCGGGCCGGATGGCGCCCCCATCGGCAATGTTGAGCGGCGGTTCATCGGAAATAGCGTCTAAGATGGCGTTGCGGACTTCGGGAATGTCGTCAAGTCCCGCAAGAATCGTGAGGAGCTGGGCGCGGGTGACACAATCAGCCAGTTTGGGAACGCGTTCGAGAGAGCGGCCGAGAGCGAGCAGTTCGCGTGGTCCCGCGCTGCCGAGAGTGACCTTGGCGAGGAGGCGTTCGATGTCGAGAACGCCGGAAAGCTCGGTGCGGATCTCCGCGCGGAGGATGGTTTGGCGTAGTAGATCGCCGACTTGGTTCAGGCGGCGTTCGATTTCGGTGGGGAGTAGCGAAGGACGCAAAAGGCGCTGGCGGAGGAGGCGGCCGCCCATGCCGGTGGAAGTCTGGTCGAGAACGCTTACCAGGGTGGCGCCTTCGCCGGCGAAAACGGGTTCGACCAGTTCGAGATTGCGGACGGTGACGGCGTCCAGGGTCATGGTTTCGGCGCGGTCGTAATATGACGGCCGGCCGAGGTGTTCCAGAGCGGCGCGCTGGGTGTCGCGAACGTAGTGCAGGACGGCGCCGGCCGCGCAAATGGCAGCCGTCCGTCCGGCGAGCCCGCAGCCATCGAGCGTAAGGAGTCGGAAATGCTCGCGCAGGGTGCGCTCGGCGTAATCGAAAGTGAAGACCCAATCGTCGACCGGGGTGAGCAGGGCCGTCGATTCATCGAGAAGCGGATGAGCGGAGGCAACCAGGATTTCGCGGGCGCGCAGATTTTCAAGAACAGCGGAGGCAAAGGAATCTTCAACCTCGGTGACGCGGAACTCGCCGGTGGAAACGTCGGCATGCGCGATGCCGGCCCGGCCACCCACGCGGGCCACGGCGGCGAGGAAGTTGTTTTCATGACTGCGCAACAGGTGGGAATCGGTGGCAGTACCGGGCGTGACCACCCGGGTGATTTCGCGGCGGACAAGCTTCTTGCCGGGCCCTGCCTCTTCCATCTGTTCGCAGATGGCAACGCGATAGCCCTTCCCGATCAGGCGGGCGATGTAGCCTTCAGAAGAATGGTAGGGAACGCCGCACATGGGAACGCTCTTGTGCCGCGCGGTAAGGGTGATTTCGAGTTCGCGGGCAGCGGTGATGGCGTCTTCAAAGAAGAGCTCGTAGAAATCCCCCAGACGGAACATCAGCAGCGCATGCGGCGCCTGTTCCTTGGCCGCCGCGTACTGCCGCATCAGCGGCGTAGATGGGTCAGCCATGCAACCTTAGCGTAAATTCCGCGCAGCCGAATGCAGTTTGCGACACGGTCCAGGGCGAGCATGTAAGCCGCGGTGCGGTTGTGCACGCCATGCTTTTCGGCATAGCCAA
>JALYXI010000274.1 GCA_030947245.1 Acidobacteriota bacterium | reverse complement strand
ATTTGATGAGGAAGCGGCTCGAAACCTCAACGGGTGAGAGCACACGGCCGGTTTCGGGCGAATCCCAGGGGAGGATTTTCGCCGTGCGGTCGACATCTTCGTTGGACAGCCAGGATTTCGCGGAATGCACCAGCCGCGTGGGAACCAGAGCGCCTTGATCCCGCGCGTATGCGCCGACGGGTTCCCCTTCTTCGAGCAACAGGAAAGAAGGCAGGGTTCGGCGCGCTTCGGACCGGCCCGGGGCGATCAGTTGCGGGACGGAAAAGATGCGGATAGGCGGGAACAACGAGTCTTCGGCGTCGGCGGGATCGATCCAGGCAAGCGCGGAATTGGTGGTTCCAAGATCTATGCCGACTTTCACGGAGTTACCCGTTCGCGTACATTGAACTCCAGCTTCCAGCGGCGGCCGTCGGGAGCCACGCACCAGAGTTGCAGCACGCCGGTTTCGGTGATCACTGTTTCGAAGCTGACGCGCACCCGTTCATGGGCGCCGCTCGACGCGGGGAAGTGTACTTCCATGGGCGGAAGCTCTTCCAATTCGTCCGAGAAATCGTCGATCATCGTGCCCGGCGCATCCTCTTTTCTCGTCGCGGAAGAGAACATTTGGAATTCCGCCGGTTCCCCCGTGACGAGGGCAAATTCCCGTCCGGGTATACGCAGATCGGTCCCTTCTTCCATGCCGAATTGGGCAACTGTAAACGCTTTTACCGGGGTAGCGAAGCCGGGCACCGCCGGAACCGAACTTTGAATGCCCACGTAGTAGGAGCGCGGGATGCCCCCGCGAATGCGCACGCCCTTTCCATGCCGCGCCAGGCCGTAATAAGCGGCGCCCCGGGCGACTGCCTGCATCAGATCTTCGCCCTCAAGTACCTGGAGCGGCGCGAATCCGTTCCGATCGAGCCACTGATTCAAAACCGTAAGAATTCGTTCGCGCACGAAAGGGGAATGGAGCACGCCTCCGTTGAACAAGATGTGAGTCGGACAGGCGAGGCCGTCGGCGCCGCGGCGATTCTCGGCTTGGCCCAGCGTGGACTGCCGGAGGAATTTCGCCAAGTGGCGCGATACAGCGGCGTCGGTAGCATAGGGCAGGCCGATCTCCTGAACGGCCACGCGGGTTTGGCGCGCGGGCATTTCGGTGCTCTCCACAACCGGGAAGAAGCCGTCCATCACTTGTTGCAGGTCATCACGGGTAAGCGTTGCCTTAATGGTTCCGCCGACCAGTCCGGTTCCCCTCCCCAGTATGGTCACCGGATACTCGGTTTCCGTCGATCCGGGCTCAAGCAGCTTCTCTTTCGCGGCGCGGCAGTTGGCCCACAGGGCATGCAACTGAATGGCGTCGATCCGGGTTCCCTTCTGGGCTAACCGCGCGGCTACCAGACGAGCCAGTGCAAGGTCAATGTTGTCGCCGCCCAGAAGGATGTGCTCGCCGACCGCCACACGCTCCAGAGCGAGCGAGCCATTCTCTTCCGTGACTGCGATCAGCGTGAAATCCGTAGTTCCACCGCCGATATCGGCAACCAGAATCAGGTCGCCCAAGTGAACTCGTTCGCGCCAGTCTTCATGCCTGGCTATCCAGGCGTAGAAAGCGGCCTGGGGTTCCTCAAGCAAAGTGACACCGCGGTATCCGGCCTCTTCCGCGGCCTTCACCGTCAGTTCCCGCGCCACTTCATCGAAGGAAGCCGGAACAGTCAGGAGAATCTCCTGACCGGTAAAAGGCGCATCCGGATGTTCGTGATCCCATGCCTGACGCAGGTGGCGCAGATAGTCCGCGGAAGCCGTGACGGGCGACACGCGGTCGACACCCGTGGGCGCGCTGGCGGGCAGCATGGCTTCCGTGCGGTCCACCCCCGCGTGGGATAACCACGATTTCGCGGAAGCCACCAGACGTCCGGAATTCTCGACGCCGCGTTTCCGCGCCAGCGTTCCGGCGATAGTGTGCGGGTCCGCATTCCAAGGGAGTGCCAGCGACCCGGCGGGAAATTCGTTACTGCCAGGCAGGTATAGGAACGAGGGAAGCAGGCTCTCCGCGCGCACCTCACCGGGGTTGGTGAGCTGGGGAATCGCGAAAGCGTTCACATTGCCGGCGCCGTCTGGGATCTCCGCAAACGCCAGCGCCGAATTCGTGGTGCCCAGATCGACACCGATTACGTACCGCGCTTCAGGCACGGATTATTCTACTTCGAGCTCGGCCGGAGCCAGGACACTCAGGTCCTGCTTGGGCAGAAGCGCAGGCAGTTGAACGTTCGTGGCAGCCCATCCGCGGTGCCGAAGCACTCCCCCGGCAGGCGGGCTGGCGGGAACGTTGCCCAGGAACTTGACCTTGCTTGGATCTTTGGAGGGAGCGGGCACGAAGGTTCCTTCCACGCCGTCGATCACGGGAACGATGGTGAAATAGCGGTTCAGCGCGTCCCGGCAGGGCGTGTGCATGCTGCGCGCGGCGGAGCCGACCTGGTCATCCGTATAGGAGGTTATGTCTTCAAGAAAGAAGTCCAGCAAGCGGCCGTCCCGCTGAAAGATAGTCAGCAACTGCAGCGCGCCATCGGACACGCGGGCGGGTGGAGGAGGCGGAGGCGCGGCCTTCTCCACCACTTTGCGCGCCAAGCCAAGCTGGGCGAGTAACTCAGGGGTCAATTGGCCGTGCGAAAGGAGCGCCCAGAAACAGCGGAAAGCCAGCGAAATCTTTAACATGCTTCGGTACCTTCAGGATAGCAGCGAGGGGATTACCGCGAATGGACCAGTGAGGCCTGCTTCAGCCGCTCCAGTTGCTTGCGCGCTACCTGCGCCCAACTGCTGCTGCCGTCCAGTTTCAGATACGCGTTCCAATAACTGACAGCTTTCATGCGCTCACCCATCTGCTCCGAAACCAACGCAAGATTGAAGTAGGCATCCGCGTATTGCGGGTTTAGCTTGAGCGCTGCCAAATAGTGTTCCCGGGCGCGGTGCAGGTCGCCCTGCTCGTCGTAGAAGTTGCCCAGATTGAACTGAGCCAGAGCGTATTCCGGGTCCGAATGAACGGCCTTCCGGTATAGCCCTTCCGCTTTCACCAGTTTGCCCATGCGGAAGTAGAGAGTGCCCAAATTCACCAGCGCCCCGGCTGCTCCCGGATTCAGTTCAACCGCCTTTTCATAAGCGCCGATCACCTGATCCACAGGCGCGCCGGTTTCTTCCAGCGTCAGGCCACGTTGAAACCAGGATTCGGCTTCGCGGTCCAAGGAAGAGCGGGACGGCTTGGGCTTGGCGAATGGCGTTGTGGGGCCGCCGCGGTCCGTTGGGTCGAAGTTCAGAAGCAATTGCCCGGTGAGCGCTTCCATTTTGCTTCCGGCCAATTGCACCGAGATCGTCCCGCCTTCCGAACTGATGCGTAACTCGGAAAGAGGCTTTTGTACATGCGCTAACTTCTGCCGAAGCGAAAGTACGGCGCGTTCGATGGTCTTTGAAGGGACACGCTTGGCACGCAGTTGCAAGAGCGTGCGAAGCGCCAGGATATCGGCGAACGAAAACTGCTCACCGCCGGAGATGAGCCCCTGCCGCTCCCAACCTTTGAGTTGGCGCTCCGACACTTCCAGCATGCGCCGTACATTCTCCCGCGAGTACGACTGATTCGGAGAATGTGCAGCCACAACCAGAATGTTAGCCCAAGGCTTCTAGAACGTATAGGTAGGGGGCTTGATACCCTTCAAGCGCAGATACACTTCGGCTTGCCCGCGGTGGTGGGCGGTATGCGTAAAATAGGCCCACAGCACTTCCTGGCCGCTCATCTGCTTGCCTTCGGGACCCACCATCTTCGTCATCTGATCGTCTGTCATGGAAGCCAGCGCCCTGGTGCAAAAGTCCAGGCCGTCTTTCATGTACTTGGTGACCGCGGCTTTGTCCGTGGTGGCGGGCTTTGCGGGTCCCGTCATTCCGGTGACGCGGGCGAACGCATTCACATCCGCCTGCGTGATGTGAACCATCAACTCCCCAAAGGACATTTCTTTCGGTTCCACCGTGGAAGGCGGAACGAAATCGTAACCATCGGCCGGCATGGCTTCAGCCACCGCTTCCGTCAGCGCCACTGACTTGGCCCAGTGCTTGGCAAAGTCCGATTTCCAGTCCATGGATGCAGCCGCAAGTGTAGATGCCGCCACCAGAGTAGTCACGATCAGATTGCGCATAGGTTCTCCGGGTTACAATACTAGCGAACTTCCACGCGTTCCGCCATTCTTTAGGAGGCAAGTCCCATTGGATTCCACCGTTCGCCCCACGCCGCAATCACGGCCAGGCGGAGTTGTTCGCGCCGCGGACCGGACCTTCGAGCTCAAGTCGCAGATCCACCGCAAGCTGATCAGTGTTCTGAATATGGAGCGCGTTTCATCGCTGCCGAAGGAACGGCTCCGGTCTGAGATTGGCCGGGTAGTGGAAAAGCTTCTGGATGACGAGCGGGTCCCCATGACCGCGGTTGAGCAGAATCGCATCATTGAAGAGGTTCTGGACGAGGTGCTGGGCCTCGGTCCTCTTGAAACGCTGCTGAAAGAGCCGTCCATCTCCGATATCCTGGTGAACCGTTTTGACAAGGTGTTCATCGAGCGCAACGGCAAGCTGTCTGAGACCACAGTGCGGTTTAAAGACGACGCGCACCTGCTTCACATCATTGAGAAGATCGTGTCTCAAGTGGGCCGCCGCATCGATGAAGCGCAGCCCATTGTGGACGCGAGGCTTCCCGATGGCTCCCGCGTGAACGCCATCATTCCCCCGTTGGCGCTGGACGGCCCGTGCGTATCCATCCGCCGTTTTGGCCGCCACGTGATCACGCAGGAAGAGATGGTGCAGTACCGGACCATTATGCCCGCTATGCTGCGGTTCCTTGCCGCGTGCGTGCAGGCCAAGACTACTGTGCTGATTTCAGGCGGTACCGGCTCCGGGAAAACGACTACGCTGAATGCACTTTCGCGTTTCATTCCCGAGGACGAGCGCATTGTCACCATTGAGGACACCGCTGAACTGCAATTGCAGCAGCGGCACGTGGTGAAGTTCGAAACGCGTCCACCGAACTTAAACAAGGAGGGCGGCATCAACCAGCGGCAGTTGCTCCGCACCGCTCTCCGCATGCGCCCGGACCGGATCATCGTGGGCGAGTGCCGGGGCGCGGAAGCGCTGGACATGCTGCAAGCGATGAATACCGGCATTGAAGGCTCCATGAGCACGGTGCACGCAAATTCACCGAGGGACGCGTTTTCGCGCCTGGAAACGATGGTGATGATGGCCGACCTCGACATTCCAACGCGCGTGATTCTCCAGCAGTTAGCCAGCGCGATCAAGCTCGTGATTCAGGTGTCGCGGCTTCAGGATGGCTCGCGTAAGATCATGGCGATTTCCGAAGTGATGGGCGCCCACGATGACAGGGTGGAACTGCAGGATATCTTTATCTTTGAACGAGCCGGCTTGACCGACACCGGCAAAGTGATGGGCCGCTTTCGCGGCACGGGCGCTACTCCCAAGATCCTCGAACGGCTGCGGGTCAGCGGGATCGACCTGCCGGAGGGTCTGTTCGACGAAGTGATGAACGTGAACATGGAATGACACGCAGACAACTGGGAAAACTCGCAGCCGCGGGCGCGGCCTTTCAAGCGAAAGCGGCATCTACGTATACTGGACCGCTCGATACTTTCGAAGATAAGGTGAAGATGCCGGATTTCGACCCGGTTCTTTACACGAAGCGGCTGTATGAATCGGCCCCGCTGCAGTTAACGTTCAAGGCGCAGAATCGTAAGCAGGCGGAAGCATGGCAGAAAAAGCTGCACGCCAAGGTTGTCGAACTTCTGGGCGGCTTCCCTGCGGAACGCGTGCCGTTACAGCCAAAGACTCTGGAAGTGAAGGAGTATCCCGCGTACCGGCGCGAAAAGTTGGTGTTCCAGACCCGGCCCGGCATGGAGATGCTGGCGTACCTCCTGCTGCCCAAGACAGCGAAGACTCCTGCGCCCGCCGTGATTTGCATTCCCGGCCACGGGCGCGGCGTGGATGACATCGTGGGGATTGATCTGGAAGGCCGCGACCGCACGGATAAGCCGCCCTACGAACACGATTTTGCGGTTCAGGTAGCGGAGGCCGGGATGGCTGCCGTTGCCATTGAACCTCTTGGCTTTGGCGCGAGGCGCGATCCTCTGAACAAAGCGAAAGGCTTGGCGCAGAAGGGCTGCGAGCCGGTAGCGGGCGCTGCACTTCTGCTGGGCCAAACCATTCTGGGCTGGCGCGTTTGGGACATTATGCGCACCGTCGACTGGATTGAGACCCGTCCGGAACTGGACGCGAAACGTGTCGGGACGATGGGCATCTCGGGCGGCGGCACGGCATCGCTCTTCTCCGCGGCTCTGGAGCCGCGCGTGAAGGCCGCCATGGTGAGTTGCTATCTCAACACGTTCCTGGACAGCATTATGTCTGTCGCCCACTGCATCGATAATTACGTTCCCGGCATTCTGAATTGGGCCGAGATGTACGACGTGGCGGGCCTGATTGCGCCGCGTCCCTTCATCTCTGAAGCGGGCCAACGGGACAAGATCTTCCCGCTTGCCGCCAGCGTCGCCAGCTTTCAGCGCGTGAAGGCAGTTTACGATGTATTCGGCGCGGCGGATTTGGCGGAACAGGCGACCTTCGACCTGCCGCACGAGTTTTCCGGGGCGAAGGGCATACCATTCATGGCCCGCCATCTTTCAGCCGGATCGTAATTTCAACCAGTCGTCCGAAATCAGTCCCGCTTGGCGCGGTAAGGTTTCAGAATCGGATCATGGCCAAGTTCTTTTGGAGTGAAGACCGCCCGCCTCGTCTGCGGGAATATCCATGGCTCCTGGCAAAGGCCATTCTGGCCGGAGCCGTCCTCGGAATAGTGTTTTCGCTTGGCGGTAGCCTTCTGTTTGAGCGGCCGATATCGAAGTTAATGCAGGAACTGCCCTTGCGCTTGCTGTACTCGGCCTACGTTGGCGCGGCGTTCAACCTGTCTTTCTACTTCTTCGGCGGGCTGCCGTGGCCGTACGTGCGCCCCATCATCAAAGACTACCCGCCGGGACTGAAACGCGTGATCGTGGCTGCTGTGGGCGCACTGAGCGCCATGCTGGCCTTCACCATCTCCGCCGGACTGGTAAGCCTGATTCCCTCCATTCACCTGATGGGTATGGAGCATTTTGGATCCATTCTTTTGATTGAAGCCATTGTCGGCGCGATCCTGGCGTTGATCATCGGAGCGTTCAAGACGTTGCAGCGAAATTTCCGCAGCGCCGAAGCCCAACTTCATGAAAGGAAGATTCGTGAAAGCGCGCTTTCGGAAGCGGCTTCGCGGGCGCAGGCGTGTGCGCTTCAAGCGCAGATCAATCCGCACTTCTTCTTCAACACTCTGAATACGCTTTCGGCTTTGATTCCGATCAATCAGGCGGCGGCGCAGGATATTGTGGGCCGTTTGGCCGATATGTTCCGGTACACTCTCGCATGCTCGTGCTCCGAACTGGTGACTCTGACACAGGAACTCGCCTTCGTGGAGAACTACCTGAAGTTGGAACAGGCGCGCTTCTCGAGCAGGCTGCAACTCACGTTTCCCGCAGGACAGTTCGATGACATTCACCTGCCCGGATTGAGCTTGCAGCCGCTGGTGGAGAATGCAATTCGCCACGGGATCGCAAAACGCATTGAGGGCGGCAATGTCGAAATCGCCGTCCATCGCAATGGAACGCAGTGCGCGATTGAGGTCGTGAATCCTATAGAAACCACCTCTGAAACACGCGAGTTCTTTCGCGAGGGGCATGCGCTGGCAAATGTGCGCGACCGGCTTGCGCTGTATGCCGGGCAGGCTGCTTCCGTTCAAGTTCAGCAGAACCATCCCGGGCACATCCATGTGAGCCTGATTCTTCCTTTGGAGAAGCGGGCATGATCCGCGTTTTGGTGGTGGACGACGAAGAGCCCGCGCGTTTGCACCTGACGCGATTGCTTACAGCCGAGGTAGGTGTTCAGATTGCAGGGCAAGCCGCGAACGGGATTGAAGCGCTTGAGTTGATCGCGGAGTTGAATCCTGACGTAGTGTTTCTCGATATCGAGATGCCCGCCATGAACGGATTCGAGGTGTTGCGCAATCTGACCCGCGCTCCCCTGGTAGTCTTCGCAACCGCCTACGACGAGTTCGCGGTAAAGGCCTTTGAAGCGAATGCGCTCGATTACCTGCTGAAACCGGTTCAACCCCAGCGCGTGCGGCAGACGCTGGAACGCATTCACAGCGTTCTCCATTCGGGAGGATCGGAGTACCGCGACGCGATGCGGGACATGCTTTCGCTAATTGACAAGGAACGCGGCGCCCCGCCCACGCGGCTTGCGGCCCGCCGCGGCAAACGCATCATTCTGCTTCCGCTCCACGAAGTTCTGCACATCACCATCGAAGACAAGCTGGTGTTCGCGCACACGGGGAAGGAGAAGTTCCTGGTGGAACGAACGGTTACGGAGTTGGAGCAGATGCTGGAGGGTGCGGGCTTCCGGCGCATCAGCCGCGGCACGCTGATTCACATGGAACACGTACGGGAGCTTGTGCCCTGGTTCTCCGGCACATGGCGGGTGAAGCTTTCAAGTGGCGTGGAGTTAGACGTCAGCCGGGACCGGGCCCGCGCGCTCACGGACGCTATGGGCGTGTAAGGCTCAAAGTAAATGTGAGTGTCTTGGCTGACACCGCTCCAATTTCTGCGCCAACCTGGTCTTGTCCACGGCTCGCATCTGATCCAATAGGATCAAACCCTTCAGACCACCGTGCATAATACCGATACGAAATGGTGCGGCGCGGCTCCTGGTGGTCATGGGCGCGACGATCACAGTACGCAGGTGATCGTGCATTTCGGCAGGGGAGATCACGACGCATGGGCGCGTCTTCCGGATTTCGCTGCCGACGGTGGGATCCAGGTTGACAAGCCAAATCTCCCCACGCATCACCAGGCCAGTTCCGTGTCGGCCGCATTCCCGAATTCACCCATCACCAGGGCATCATCGCCGGCTTCGGCGATCTTCCTCGCCGCCTCGGCCCAGCCGGTGCGCGCAGGGCTGGATGGTTTTCGCAACACCAGGGCGCCGTCCTCAATGGTCATCTCCGCCCCTGCTTCACCATTCAGGCCCAGTTGGGCCAGCACCGGCTTGGGAATGACGACACCTTGTGAGTTGCCGATCCGGCGAATGCTGATGTGAATCGCTTTCATAGTAATAACAATGTCATACCGCGACTCTGGTCAATATCAAGCAAGAGTTTCAAGCGGCTTGTGCGAATAGCTCTCCCATGGCAGCGGAGTATTGGTTAAGTAGCCACGGCGTCAGCCTTCGTTCGGCGTCTTGTTTTGAGTGATCTTGCAGCGAAGCAGAGCGTACAACACAGTCAATAGGCACATGATAGCGGCGGCTACAAAAAACGCGACAGCGGGTACGGTGATAGAAGCATCGTTGCGTTGATCGAAGGCAAACGCGATGAGGGCAGCGCTTGTGCATAGAGCGATGACGATGGTTACCGTGGATTTTTTGAGCATTGTTTCTCCTGAAGGCGCCTTGAACGTGCGAGGAT
>JALYXI010000266.1 GCA_030947245.1 Acidobacteriota bacterium | reverse complement strand
CCATGCGCTTCGATACGACCGCTGCGGAAGTGGAAAGCCGCCGCAAGGTTACTGTCGAAATCGAAGACGCAAGCGGCGCGTCTTTCCTTTTGACAGAAAAGACAAAATGATTCGCTCGGCCGCGTTCTTCATCTCCACACCGCTGTGTGCGGCACCGCTGTGTGCGGCAACGCTTTGTGCAGCAACGGTTTGCGCGGCAATGCTGTGCGCGGCGGAGATTCCCGCGGGAACCAATCTGGAAGCCCGGCTGACCACCCGCGTTTCTTCAACGGAATCGAAGCCTAAGGAAGCCGTCGAAGCGCTGGTCATTGCGCCTGTCCTACAAGACGGTCAGACGTTAATCCCGGCAGGCTCCACCCTTACCGGAACTGTCATCACCGCGGTTCCCGTCGCGGATGTCACCAAAGCCGCCCGGCTTCGCATCGACTTCAATGAGCTGCACATGGGCAAAAGGAAGATCCGTCTGTCTACTCGGCTCTATGAGGTCGACAACGCCCGCGAAACCGTGGATGAGACCGGCACGGTTCAGGGCATCAGCCCGAAGGACACCCTGACCGGCCGCATGGATCAAGGTATTGAGAAGATGGCGCCCCGTCACGGCGCTCTCGCCGCCATGCTTGAGGCCGCAAAGGGAGTGCTCGTCAGGAATGCCGATCCCAATATTTCCTACGGCCCGGGAACAGAGCTCACGCTTCGTCTCACAAAGCGCCTCACTCTCCCGGCGGCCAATTCCGCCGCTGCGATTCCTCCGGTCCCGGACGATGGCCACTTGGACGAGCTGATTGGTAATCAGCCCTGGCAGACTTTCGCCGCCCGCCCCCCGCGCCCTTCGGACATCATCAACATCATGTTCATCGGCAGTGAATTCGAGCTTCACGAAGCCTTCACCGAAGCTGGTTGGATCAGCGCTCAAGCGCTTACGGGCGAATCGAAATTTGAAACCGCTCGCGCCATCATCGAACAGCGCGGCTATAAAGAAGCGCCCGTCTCTGCCCTCGTCCTCGCCGGCCGCCTTCCCGGCCTAGTCTTTGAAAAGGGTAACAACACCTTCTCCGCGCGCCACCATATCCGCATCTGGCAAAGTCCGGACACTTACGGGGGCAGAGCCGTGTGGCTCTCGAGCGCAAGCCACGATACCGGCATCGATTATTCGCAGCAGGAGATGACTTTCATACACAAGATCGATTCCAACATCGATCTGGAGCGCCAGAAAGTCTGGAACGATCTTGTCTTCACCGGGAAAGTCCACGCGGCAAGCCTGATCGACCGCCCCCGGATCCCGAAGCACTTCATGAACGCCACCGGTGATGATGTGGAAACGGATGGACGAATGGCGGTGTTTCTCTTCTGAGCCCGTTTCTGATCCGGGTTCGTTTCGCGGAAAGCCTGGTGGTCAGCCGCCGGCGCCTCCGCTCCACTCCTGGCCCGGGCACGGCCGTTCACGCAGCGTCGTTTCTGCGGCAACGTTTGATTGTGCTCGATCGCGAATTGCTCTCCTCGCCGCGCGAACTGAAGCGAATCTGGCTCCACGAGCTTTATCACTTCGTCTGGTGGCGCATGAGCAACGCCAGGCGCTTGGTCTGGGAGCAAATCCTTTTCGAAGAATTCCGGAGCGCGACAACCGGCGAATTAGGCTGGTCCGCTGAAGTGCGGAAAAATGCCCTTGCGCCCCTGGATGCCCGGCTCCGGACACGCGGCTGGCGCGAATACTGCTGCGAAAGTTTCTGCGATTCCGCAGCTTGGTATGCAGCCGGCCTCAAGCGCCACGCCGAAGGCACTCTCACCTCCCAGGCCCGCCGAATTCGTTCGCTATACTTCAAGTTGAGGATGCTCCCGTGAACCGGCTTCGCAACTGCGCTCTTGTGACGAGCTTGGTGCTGATCGTTTTTGGCTCCGGCTGTTCTCCATCCCGCAGTGTCAGCGCGCAATCCCTGAAGCCCGGCAAAGAGCGTAAGCCCGCCCCGGATTTCACGCTGAAAGACGTAAACGGGAAGGTGTTCAAGCTTTCCGATTACAAAGGCAAGGCGGTATTGCTGGATTTCTGGGCCACGTGGTGCGGCCCCTGCAAGATGGAAATCCCCTGGTTTATTGAATTCCAGCGGAAATACAAGGATCGCGGTCTGGTGGTGCTCGGCGTCGCTGAAGATGACGAAGGCTGGAAAGTAGTCAAGCCCTTTGCCGAGCAGATGAAGATCAACTACCCGATTGTCGGCGGGAATGAAACCACGGACGCGTTGTACGGCGGCATCGAAGCGCTTCCGACTACTTTCATCATCGATCGGGATGGCCGCGTGGCCGTGATTCACGTCGGCGTTGCCGATAAGGAAGACTTCCAAAATGCGATTGAAAAGATTCTCGATTCTCCTGCCGGCGTTGAGCGCGCTTCTGCTCGCCCAGAATAGCCCGTTGCTGAACGTAGCTCCTCCTGAACCGATTTCCACCAAGCCCGGCTCAGCTTTCACGGCGAAGGTTTCGGCGACGCTCAGCGAAGGCTTTCACCTGAACAGCCACACCCCGCCCGAGGATTTCCTAATCCCGCTCTCGCTAACCTGGACTCCAGGCCCCATAGCGGCAGTCAACGTCCAGTACCCCAGGCCGCAGTTGTTGAAGCTGCCGTTCTCCCCCAAGCCACTCTCCGTGCTCACCGGCAAATTCGTCCTCGAGACAAGGTTCAAGGTTGTTCCCGGAACACAGCCGGGTCCAACAACGGTGATAGGCAAGCTGCGTTACCAGGCTTGCAATGACAAAGCGTGCTTTCCCCCCAAGAATGTTGAGGTGAAACTCCCCGTCATCATTGAGTAACTTACTTGCGCAGGAGGTTCTGAATAGATCGGGTGGCTTGCCGGATCCGGTGCTCGTTCTCCACAAACGCAAACCGCACGTATCCTTCGCCCATGGGCCCGAACCCGATGCCCGGCGATACTGCGACCTGCGCTTCGCTCATCAGCAGTTTCGCGAACTCCAGCGAACCGGCTGCCCGGTATGGTTCCGGAATCGGCGCCCACAGGAACATGGACCCGCGCGGCTTCTCCACCACCCATCCGGCCCGCGCCAGTCCGCTCACCAGAACATCTCTGCGATTTTGATACTCCGCACAGATCTTCATGGTTTCCGCCTCGCACTCCCGGAGCGCAATGATCGAAGCGATCTGAATCGGCTGGAATACTCCGTAATCGAGGTAGCTTTTGATGCGAGCCAGAGCGGCAATCATCTTCGGATTGCCTACGCAAAACCCCACTCGCCAGCCGGCCATGTTGTAGCTCTTACTCAACGAAAAGATCTCGACAGCGATCTCTTTCGCGCCCGGAACCTGCAGAATGCTCGGTGCCTTGTACCCGTCGAAACAGATGTCCGCATAAGCAAAATCATGAATGATGTAGGATCCGTGATGCGCGGCAAGCCGGACAATCTCCTCAAAAAAGGGCAGGTCCACACACATCGTTGTGGGGTTATGCGGGAATGAAATCAGGATGATTCTGGGCGCTTTCCCGCTCCGGCACATTTCTTCCAGGTGCGTCAAAAATGTGTCAGGATCCGGCATGGGCAGCATACATGCATGCCCTTCGGACATGATCACGCCATATTGGTGAATGGGGTACGCGGGGTTCGGCGAAGCGACCACATCGCCTGGGCCTACCGTCGCAAAGAGAAGATGGGCCAGCGCGTCCTTTGCGCCGATTGTGACAATCGCTTCCTTCTCCGCATCCAATTCCACCCCGTAGTTTTTGGCGTATCGGTTCACAATTTCCTGGCGCAAATGAGGAATCCCGCGGGACATGGAGTAACCATGGTTCCGGGGGTTCACAGAAGCCTCGCGAAGCTTATCGACCACCACTTGCGGAGTAGCACCATCGGGATTTCCCATCCCCAGATCGACCACGTCCATTTGCGCGGCGCGCGCAGCCGCTTTCATCTCATTGATCACGCTGAACACGTAGGGCGGAAGCTTATTGATGCGGTAGAAATCGTCGCGAACGGGTGGCATGTTCCAGTTTACGACTGGATCAGATCGGCATGTACAACAAACCTTCGCGGCGCGGAGCCGACGTAGTTGAACGGGAAACAGGTGATCAGATTCAAGACCGCTTTCGATGTCGGCTGCAAGCTGTCCGTGTTGTCGGGCGAGACAACGCTGGTACCCGTCACCTTATACCGGTACGTCCCCTGGCGAGACTGAATCAAGATCTCATCGCCTCTCGTGATGTTCTTCAAAATCCGGAAGTGTGTGTCGCGATGTCCAGCGATTACGCAGTTCCCCGCTCTTCCAGGCATCACTGATCCTTCCAGATGTCCCGGGCCTCGTTTCAGATTGTTGTCATCGGTCCCTTCCAGAACGTAAAGAACGGTGCTCAGGCGGGGTATAGACAACTTCGCCAGGGATTCACCAGGGGAGTACCGGCTTTGGGCGCCGTTCGCTTTAGCGCGACGTAGATCGATTCGCGCCGGAACCGGCGACGCATCAGAAGAGGTCTGCTCAGGATTCTGGTTCTCCCAGTTCAGAGCCTCCACTCTCTGGGACTCGACCGACTCGTAATAGTCAGACGCGCCGCGCCACGCCAAGTACCCTCCGCTGGCAATCAGGACCCAGGAAAGCAAAATGATAGATTTACGCATGTCCCAAAATGGCAACGCGGCCCGGATCGCTCCGGGCCGCGGTGTGGATTGAAGTGACTTAAGAACGGACGCGGCGCAATAGGTAACCTGCGCTGGAAAGAGCGCCACCGCTTAACAGCATGGTGAGCCAATTGCCGGCCGTATGGGGCATCTGGGTTGGCATTGGAGCCGGGGCCGTTTCTCGGACGGGCGCGGGCGTTGAGTCGGCCACAGTGGCTGGCGGCGTGTTCTGCGCAACTATCGTGTGGTCAGTACTCGGAGCCGGTTCAGGTGCGGGCGTGGGCGCCGGTGCAGCCTGGGTGACGGTTGTCGTATCTTCCGCAGCCGCGCCAGCCTGGTTGGCCGCGGCAGGCGTCGGCTCATAGGTGGCCGCAACCGTATATGGCTCCATCCGCTCTCGTTCACGGCTCTTCACAGCATTGGGAAGTGGGAACTCATAGCCGTAATCCTTGCCCTGAATCCATACCTTGTCGAAGTAATAATCGTTTCCATAGTGATGCAATATCACTTTCGTGCTCGATGGAGTCCGGTTATCGAGAGCTGGAATCGTCTGTGCCGAAGTCTTGAGGCGCATTCCGTTGTCTGTAAAGATCTGCAACACGCGGCTCGCGCCACCGGGGCTGTCAAGTTGGCGAATCACATAATGGCCCGGCTCGAGAGTAGTTTCATTCAGCGTTACCCGGTACGGCAGGTCAACGATAACTTTGTCATAAAGAGGCCCTTGCGCCTTTACGGGAACAATTGCTGCAGCGAACCCGGCCAAGACTAGACCTGCGAACTTAAGTTGAGGATTGATCATTGTTGTTCTCCTATCTGGAAAAGCTCTGTGGACTCAGCCTTCTCGGCTGCATTGCCACACACTCAAATAAGAGCAAGTCGCGCGCCAAAGTGGGGTGATTCGAGCATTACGCTTTGTTAACTCAATAACTTACCAAGTTGCTGAATCTTTGTGACTCAGGCTAGTATTAAATGGTCTGCCTGCCTGTACGTCCCCATCGTCTAGCCGGCCCAGGACATCGCCCTTTCACGGCGGTAACGGGGGTTCGAATCCCCCTGGGGACGCCACTTTGAGTTCCAGGCTAAGGCGTTTGTTCCCGGTGTGCCGAGTACTTCAGGTGCTTGTAAAAGCCCAAGTCTTCACCCGTGAGCGCTTTTGTCACGAAGATGATCTGCCCGGCATGTCCCGCGAAATGTTCCACAACGTGGTAAATAGCTTCTAATACGGCTACGCGATAATTCTGCACCTGAATTTGTTGTTCGAGCTGTTCCGCAGTCTGCCGCTCAATTACGGGCACTGCCTCTTCCACCGTTTGCCGCAACATACGGCGTAGATCCGAGGTTCCCATGCCACCATCCGCAGCAAATTCCGCATCGCGGTCGCGTGTATTCGGCGAGCGGCCAACTCCGCTGATCACCCACTGCCGGACATTTCCACAAAGATGCAGCACCAAGTTGCCGGGAGCATTCTCGTTGGGCGCTCCCCTCGCCCAAACCTGGTCTTCCGTAAGACGCGCGAGGCACTCATCCACGCGCCCCGCCGCCTGGCGCAGTTTCTGAACGGAGTAGTCCAGAAACAACCGGTCTACCATCGGTTATAGAACCTCTTCGGACCAGTTTTCCAGCACGGTCTTGATTTTGGCGGTGAACTGATCGCCCAGTGCGCCGTCGATCAGCCGGTGGTCGAAGCTCAATGACAGGTACATTACGGAACGGATAGCAATTGCGTCGTCAATTACGACCGGCACTTTTTCTACTGTGCCAACACCCAGAATTGCCACTTGAGGCTGGTTGATCACAGGTGTCGCCATAACGCTCCCGAAGCTGCCGAAATTCGAGATGGAGAATGTGCCGCCCGTCACTTCGTCCGGCTTCAACTGGCGCGCACGCGCACGGGCCGCCAAGTCCACGATGGAACGCTGTAGTCCCAGCACGTTTTTCTCGTCCGCCTGGCGAATTACAGGCACAATTAATCCATTTTCAAGCGCCACCGCGATCCCGATATTGATCTCATTATGAAAGATCACATTGCTGCCTTCTATCGAGGCATTCAGGTACGGAAATGCGCGCAGTGCCTCTACGGTGGCCCGGGTGACAAAGGGCAGATAAGTGAGCGACATGCCGTAGCGCGTCTGGAAATCGGCCTTATGCTTAGCGCGCATCCGGACCACCTTCGTCATATCCACTTTGTGGATTGTGGTGACATGGGCCGAAGTTGCCTGGCTCATCAGCATGTGTTCGGCGATCTTGGTCCGCATGGTTCCCAAGGGCTCGATGCGCGTCTTCGCGTGAGGCTGTGCCTGACCGGGTACCGGGCCGCTCCCCGCCGCTGGAGCCGCGGCTTGGGAAGGAGCTGCGGCTTTGGAAGGAACTGCCGCAAGGGGGGCTGGCGCCGGTCCCGGAGTCACCGGATACGGACCCGCTGTGGTGGCCTGCGGTTCCGGGACGCCTTCCCTCTGCGCCATGTGCCCTTCCACGTCCTGCTTCGTGATACGCCCGCCTGCACCCGTTCCGGAGACTTTTGCGAGATCAACCGAATTCTCCCGTGCCATCTTGCGTACCAGCGGAGACAAGGGTCCTGCGGGCTCCGCGGCCGCCGACGCTTCCGCTTTTGGAGCCGGCTCCGGTTCCTCGGCCGGCCCGGGAGCATTCGTTTGCACGGATTCTTGCGGCTTTGCCGCGGGTGGAGGAGCAGCCTCCTTCTTGGTTTGCTCCGCCGGGACGCGCGCGGTCTCTGATGCGGCAACCGGCGCGGTCTGTGTTGGCGAAACCGGCGCCGTCTGTGTTGTGGAAACCGGCGCCGTCTGTGTTGGGGAAACCGGCGCAGCCGCTCCGTTCGCCTCGCCAATGCGCGCCACCACTGTGTTGATGCCAACGGTTTGGCCTTCGGGCACCAGCACCTCGGTCAGAGTCCCAGCCGCAGGTGACGGAATTTCCGTATCTACTTTGTCCGTGGAGATCTCAAATAGCGGCTCGTCCCGTTCCACGGTGTCGCCCGGCTTCTTGAGCCACTTCGTCAGCGTTCCCTCGACGATACTCTCGCCCATCTGCGGCATCACAACGTCCATAAATCACTCGCTCCCGATCGAAAACTTCTGAAAAATTCCGGCTCAGCCGGTCCAAAACCTGTTCGCGGCTGGCTGAAACGCCCAACACCCGCATCGATGTCACCGGTTTCCGCAGCCCGCAAGGCACAATGTACTCGAAATAGGAAAGGTCCGTATCCACGTTCAACGCGAATCCGTGCGAAGTCACCCAGCGGCTCAGGTGCACACCGATTGCCGCGATTTTCGCTCCGCCGGTCCACACCCCCGTCATTCCCTGCACGCGCTCCGCCCCGATACCGAATTCGCCTAAGGTCCGAATCACTACTTCTTCCAACGCCCGCACATACAGATGCACATCGCGCTTCCATTCGTTCAAGTCCAAAATCGGATATCCGACCACCTGCCCGGGACCATGATATGTCACGTCACCGCCGCGATTCGTCTCATGCACGGAAACGCCAGCGCGCCCAAGCACATCTTCCCGGGCCAGCAGGTTTTCCCCGTGCGCGTTCCGGCCCATGGTGATCACGTGAGGATGTTCCACAAACAACAGCCGGTCGCAAATCAGCCCCTTCTTGCGTTCGGCTACCAAACGCTGTTGCAGCCCCGCGGCATCCTCCCACCGCATCAGCCGAAGGTCCTGAACGCCCAGCTTATGCATTAATGGCAAGGCCGTAAACGTTCTGAAACGCCTCGCCCACCGCCTCGTAAATGGTCGGGTGCGCGTGAATCGTGCTCATCATCGTTTCGACGGTAGCCTCGGCTTCCATCGCGGTCACGGCCTCGCTTACCAGTTCATACGCTTGCGGCCCGATGATGTGAACGCCCAAAATTTCGCCGAACTCTTCCTCCGCAATCACTTTCACGAAGCCGTCATGGCTGCCCAGAATGGTGGCCTTGCTATTGCCCGCAAATGGGAACTTCCCGACCTTCACCCGATAGCCCTGCGCCTTCGCCTGCGCTTCCGTCAATCCCACGCTGCCGATTCCCGGCTCCGTATAAGTGGCGCCCGGAATACGGTTCCGGTGGATCGGCGTTACCGGCTTGCCCGCCATGTGTCCCACCGCCACCATACCCTCGGCCGATGCGGCATGAGCCAATTGCGGCATCCCCGCAACAATATCGCCGATGGCGTAAACGCCAGGTTCCGCGGTTTGCATCATCTCGTTCACTTTCACGAATCCGCGATCCACTTCGATCTTCGTATTCTCTATCCCGACATTCGCCGTGTTCGGAGCGCG
Source organism: Acidobacteriota bacterium (assembly GCA_030947245.1). GTDB lineage: Bacteria > Acidobacteriota > Terriglobia > Bryobacterales > Bryobacteraceae > JALYXI01. Next base: position 9,713 of record JALYXI010000266.1, on the reverse strand, counting down.
TCCCACGGCCACAAGAAGCTTCTCAGCTTCCACCTCTTCCTGCTTGCCGTTTGCAAGCGTCACTGTCATCGCGATCCCGGCGCCGGTTTTGCGAATGTTCTCGCACTTGGCCCCGGTTTCCACGCGAATCTTTTCTCTCTTGAATACCCGCTCCAGTTCCTTCGATACTTCCTCGTCTTCCACCGGAACCAGACGGGGCAGCATCTCGAAGAGACTCACCTGGGAGCCGAACTTCTTGAACATGGAGGCGAACTCCACCCCCACGGCTCCGGCGCCGATGATCGCAAGCGATTTCGGAACCTCAGTCAGATTCAGGATTTCAATATTGGTCAGCAGGAACTCCGGATCCGCCTGCAACCCGGGAAACATGCGCGCCGTCGATCCGGTAGCCAGCAAAATGAACTTCGCTTCAAGAGTATCTGTACCCTTACCGGTTTTTACCTCTACCTTGCCCCCGCCCTTCAAGGTTGCATAGCCCTTGATAACCTCGACCTTATTTTTCTTCATGAGAAACTCGATGCCTTTGGCGTGTTTCGTCACGATGTTATTTTTCCGGTCTATGACCTTGGGGAAGTTGAGCCTGGGATTTTCACAGCTTATGCCTTCCTCTTCCGAATGCTGAAAATGGCTCCATACATCCGCCGTGTGCAGCAGCGATTTCGTGGGAATGCAGCCCACATGCAGGCAGGTGCCGCCCAGTTTGCCGTCCTTCTCCACAATGGCCGTTTTCAGGCCGTACTGCCCTGCGCGGACTGCGGCGGAATAGCCCCCGGGACCGCTTCCAATCACAATCAGATCGTATGTCACTACCCTTTATTCTACAGTAGGATAGTGACGCGACTGGCGTGGATTCCGGCCCTTCTGATACTCTGCGGACTACCCGCCGGAGCTCAAACACGAGGCCGCAAGCCGCAACCGAATCCTACTGCCGCGGCGCCCGCGACGGAATTCTTTCCGTTGCGCCGCATTCAAATTAAAGGCAACAAATTGCTGACCGCCGCGCAGATTGAATCGGTAGCCGCGCTCCCTCTTTTCAAGCCATTGAAGAAATCCGACTTCGATGCCGCCCGTGACCGCCTGCTTGCCACCGGCTTCTTCGAATCCGTTGCTTTTCAGTTTGGCTCGCCGTCATCCGCCGGTCCGGCGTATAGCTATGAAGCCGTTTTCGAAGTGAACGAAGTGCCCGCTGTGTACCCCGTCCAGTTCGAAAACCTTCCGGTTCCGGCGGTGGATATTGAAGCCGGCTTGAAGGCGGGTAATCCCTTTTATGGTCCGAAGTTACCCGCGACGCAACAGGTGATCGGATTTTACACGCGGCAAATCGAGCAGATCCTGGCCGCGCATAATCATCCCGGGCGCGTCCTGGGCGAACTGGTCCCAAGCGGCAAGGACGACTTCAAGATTCTGTTCCGCCCGGCGGAGCCGCTGCCTTCGGTTTCCAACGTCACCTTTACCGGCAACCAGGCAATTTCCACCATCACGTTGCAGAACGCCATCAACGACGTCGCCTTCGGATCGCCCTTCTCGCGCGATCACTTCCGCATGCTGCTTGACAACCAGATCCGCCCCCTTTACGAAGCCAAAGGCCTGCTCCGCGTTGCCTTTCCCGTATTCTCGACTGAGCCCGATCCCAAGGTGAAAGGCGTGCGCGTCCATGTGACCGTTGAGGAAGGTCCTCCTTATAAGCTGAGCAAAATTACGCTGGCCGGAGCTGACCCCGATTACATGGATGTAGTGAAGGTCAAGCCCGGCGGCGTTGCCAACTTCGATGAGATCAACGATGCTCTCGACCGCGTGAAGAAGCAGTTGAAGCGGAACGGCTTTCTCGAAACGGAGGGCACGGTCGAACGCCGCATAGACGATAAGGCGCACACGGTGGGAGTTGCGATCCAGGTAAAACCGGGCCCGCAGTTCACCATGGGCAAGCTCGCGATCGCCGGGCTCGACCTGAACACTGAGCCCGTGGTTCGCAAGCTTTGGATTGTGGGTGAGGGCAAACCCTTCAACGCCACCTATCCCGATTACTTCCTGCAACGCATACGCGAAGACGGGCTGTTCGATGGATTAGGCACGATGAAAGCAGCGACGCGGATCGATGACAAGACGCATGTGGCCGACGTGACGCTTACCTTTGGGTCAAGTCCGAAACCGAAGCCCGCAAAGCGTCCAGGCCTGCGGGGTGAAGATCCGGAGGAACCCACGAAACCCGCGCCGCCCCCGTTTTGAGCACGTCGAAGCTGTAGTAACCCGATAAAAGGCCCGCTGTCCGGCATAGAGCACAGCGCTCATGGCGCGCATCCGGAAGACGATCAACGTTTCGTGGCGTTCAAATACTTCATTGGCGGAACTTCCAAAGAATCTGCCGCAGCATTCCCAACAGAAGCGGCGCGTCGCGATGGGAGAAATTCACGCGGCGCAGGAACCGGCGGACTTTCCGCTCAATCGAATCCGTGACAATCCGGTTGGTGTAGCCGCTTTCCCGCAACACCTGCAGCAGCATCCGGCTGAGCTGCTCCGCATCCTCGGCGCGCATCGCCCGGCGGCTCGGCCACTGAGGATGGCAGTCCCCGGACCGGGTAATTTCATAAAGACACACGGCGACAGCCTGGCCCAGGTTCATGGAAGGCGTTTCCTCTGAGGTTGCGATGTGCATCAGCCAGTGGCAATGGTCTATCTCCTCATTGGTCAGCCCGAATTTCTCTGACCCGAAGAGGATCGCAACGGGAGCGTGGCTGGCCGCGTCGCGTACCAAAGCTCCGGCCGCCTCCAACTGGACCAGCGGATGCTCCAGTTCCCGGTGCCCTCCCGCGGTGGTTCCAACCACCAGTGAACAATCCGCGACGGCCTCGGCCACGGTTTGGAACACACGCGCGGATTCGAGCACCGCCGCTCCTCCTACTGCCGAAACCGCCTCCCGGAACGCCAGGTCGAATGGATTCACCAACCGGAGCTCCCGGCAGCCGAAGTTACTGGCCGCGCGGGCCGCCGCCCCAATGTTCAGCGGGTTTCGCGGCTGGCAAAGCACCACCCGCATATTGTTGCGAAACGAACTCACTGCGCGTTCCTTAACGGCCGCACCGTTCGGCGGTGAACGGGAGCGCGCACGCGAATTGCACCGTACCCGTCCGGTCATGTGCTTCTATTTTCCACGTGTCCTCACCAGGGGAGAGCGTGGTGAAGCCGAAGTCCTGGACATCGCGGAAGTTCTGGATACCTGCCCGCTGCGCAACGGCGCTCTGCCCATCGAACTTAAACCTGGGCACAAGCTTGGTACCGCTGTTTCCGATTACCAACTGCGTCACCCGTCCCGATTCCGGAGTGAACCCGACCAGCTCAAAGGTGTGGGTATGCCCCGCCAGTAGCAAGTCCACGCCGGTGGGCCGCGCACGGTCCCAAGCGGTTTCAAGCACCGCGTTCAGCATTTCCAGGCCGGCGCGGCCGCCCTTTACGGACCACACCGGCCGGTGGGAAAGCAGCCATGCGCCCTCCAAATTCCACCCCGCGACGATGCCGAACTGGTCGGCATACTTTTCTACTTCGATGTCGAACTGGGCGTTGCACGCGGCGTCCCCGGCCGGGCAGAGCGCGTCGGTGGCGGTGGAATCGTCTACCACGACCAGAGGCAGCTTGCCCGCCTGAATGAGATACGGATCCGAATAGTCCTTGCAGACCGGGGCAGCCCGCGGCTCCAAAAGACTGAACCAGCCGTTGCCCGAACGTTCGCAGGTTTCATGATTGCCACGCACGAAAATCCATGGCGCGGCGCGCAAGAGCGCCTGGGCGGGGATGAAAAAGTCGGCTGCCCAGGTTTCCAAGGTATCGCCCGCCGGACCGCCCGGACAGCCTTTCACACCGGTGCAGCTCTTCTCCCGGTAGAGATAATCTCCCACATGGATGACAAGGTCCGGTTTGGTATTCGCCGCCGACCGGGCCACCTCTTCAAAAGGCCAATCCTTCGGGCTTGCGCAGTTCTGAACGTTCCACTGCGCCCGGGCGCCGGTCTGCGCCGGATCGTCGCTCCCTTTCTTGATGCGGCACCCGGTATCGCCTACTACCACTACGTTCGGTTTCGCCCGCTTGCCCCATTTGGGAAGCGGGAGAGACTGGCCCCGAATGGAGGCGGAGCGAACAGCAAGCGGCACCACAGTTTCACAGATGAGCGCTCCGAAAGTTCCAGTGGGCGGCCGGCGTATCATGCGGCGGCCTTTTCCATCCAATAAAATGTTCGGGCACTGGCCGCCTTCAGCGCCCGCGTAGCGCGCAAGAATTTGAAACGCCTGCTTCCGGTCTGCCGGCGGCCCCAATTCCACCCAGATGTACTGGGGCCTGATCTGCTGAGAACTGGCTGCTGTGGAACAACAGTACGCCGCCAGCAGCAATCGCCAAAGCATGTTCCCGATTATCCAGGCTCACGGCTGATGACTGCAAGGGCGCCCACATACCCCGGAGCCGGTTCGAACGCGTGGGAAACCCATTGTTCCAGGTTCGAAGCATCGCAAATAGGAGATGTTTCCTCCTCGCCGCAAGACACATGAAACGTGGAGAGGCCCTTTGAAAGACCGTCGCCCCGAGCTTTCAGGTAAGCTTCTTTTCTGGTCCAGCAACGAAAGAATGCGAGGGGGCGGCCAGCTTCGTCCAGGCCTTCGATTGCCGTGTACTCCGGCAAGGCGAAGAACCGCCGCGCCAGCGATTGCAGGTCGTGCATGGGCCGGATGGATTCGATATCGATTCCTACGGGGCCCCACCGGCTTACCGCCGCCGCGAACAAATCACCGGAATGCGAGACGTTGAAAGAGAAGTCCAAACATGTGGGAAGGATCGGCTTTCCCATCGCTGTGTAGGAGAAGGCGAGTTCGCGTGCGTCAGCTTTGCAGTACTGGGCTACCAGCACCCGCAGCAAACCCCGGCCCGTGCGAAAGCGGTCCCGAAGATGGGGAAACCGGAACCGCTCCGCGCGCGCGTGTTCGTCTGGAGACAGCGTTTGCCAGAGTTCGGCGGCCGAAAGCGGCGGGCGTGTCAAATCCGCAACCAGAACGGAGACGTTGTGCAAATCGCGGATTCCGGTTAGCTTGAGGGTGCCCATGCTTCATGCACTCTTTCCCATGATCCTCGCCTTCGCGGCGGCCACGCAGGATGACGCCTTGCTAATGCCCAAAGCAAACCTGATTGAGAGCAGGGCGGTACCGCAGCATGTGCTGGACCCATCGATCCCTCCCGGTGGAATCCTGGCAAATTACCGGGACAAGCAGGGCGCTTACCAGATGATACTTGTGCGTCAGCCAAGCAGCGAAAAGGCCGCCTTTCTTCTTCTCGATTGTAAAAAGGTGATGACTGACGCTCACTACCTCGCCCACATGGGCGGTTATGCCGGAAAGAAGAACGGGGAACCTTTTTATGTATTTGCGAAAGGTCCGTTCCTGGCAGCGGTGAAAGGCAGGCCGGAGCAGCAGGCCGACACGCTCGCGCGGATTTTTGCCGCGCGGCTTCCACTCCGCTAAAGCAGAACCGGGGACGAGGCGACAAGCCTGGCCGGCTCCGGGTCGCCTTCAATCTTCGCAATCGGTACCGAGAGCATCAACTTGGTTCCCTTCCCTGGCGCGGACCGGATCGTCAAGTGTCCTCCCAGCATCACGGCGCGCTCCCGCATTCCGAGAATTCCGAGTCCGGAGCGGCGGGCGGGACCGTTTTGGTCATTCAGCGCGAAACCGGCGCCATCGTCTTCGACGCAAATTACCAGGGTTTCCGGATTCTGTTCCACGGTAACGGCCACCATCGAGGGCGACGCGTGTTTTTCGCAATTATTCAAAGCCTCCTGAATTACACGGAACACACAACTTTTCATGTCTTCCGGAAGCAACTCCTGCAGGTGGATGGCACGGAAGCGGCACGGAATTCCCGTGCGGCGGGTGAACTGGTCCGTTTGCCACGCCAGCGCGGGTTCCAAACCGAGATCATCGAGGAGGGGCGGACGGAGAAGCAGCGAGATGTTCTTCACGGTCTTGAGCGCTTCCTCGGCCAAACCGCGTGCCCGCGCCAGCCGCTCCTCACCGAAGCCCGCCGCGGCGCTCAAAATCTGCACCTGGTGAATTTCCATTCGGAGAGCCGTGAGTGTTTGGCCGATTCCGTCGTGCAATTCGCGCGAAAGCCGCCGCCGCTCGTCTTCCTGAACTTTCAGGAGCTTGCCGGACAACTGCTCCAAGTCATCGCGAGCACGCGCGACTTCCTCGAATTTGCGCCGGCTTTCGACCTGAAGATCACGCCGGAAGCTCTGATTTCCTGAAGCCAGGAAAAGACTGATGGCAAGAGCCACTCCCATGATCAGGAAAATCGCGGTCAGGTCCAGGCTGCGGTCCCGCGCAAACTGAGCGCCGATAGCCTCCCGTTCCTGCGAAACACGATCGGTCAAGCTCTTCAGGCTTTGAACTATATCGTTACGGACCGGAAATAACCGGCTATGGAGGAAGTCGAATCCCTGTTCGGACTTTTGCTTAGCGGAATTCAAACGCTCCTGATCCAGAAGCCTCCAGTAGTCCGCAAGCTCGTGATCCAGTTCCGAAAGCGTGTCCTGCCGCGAGGTCCATCCGTTCAGGGAAAGAAACGCTTTCGAAGCGTTCGCTTTCGCGCGGCGCAAGTCCTGGTCGTAGATTTCCGCCGCGGACGGGCGATTATTAATCAGGTAATCGCGTGTAGCTGTCACGCCCTGCGACACAGATTTCCGAATTTTAGCCAGTTGCTGGTCGCGCTCTTCAAGAGCGACATATTGCGGCGACATCCTCCACCGCGCAGCATCGCGAAAACGGACGGAAAGCAAGACCGCGGAAATCAGTAGAAATCCAATCAGTATGTAAGCGCCTGTGACAAGATTGTCTACGCCGAAAATGGATCGCTTGCCCGGATCGCCCACGGTGTCCTGTACCGTAGCTTGCCCGATTCGCCAGTCGCTGTCAACGAAAGAAACCTTAATGTAATTCAACGAGGGGGCGGCAGCGGAGTAAAGTACATATTAAGATATAGTCATCAAGCTCCATGCCGATTCGCATTCTACTCGCCGACGACCACACCATTCTGCGTCAGGGGTTGAAACACATCTTGGCCCAGGATCCCGAATTTGCCGTGGTCGCCGAGGCTTCTTCCGGCATTGAAGCCGTGGAACAAGCGGCGAAGTTGAAGCCTGACGTCGCAATCATGGATATCGCGATGAAAGAATTGAACGGGATTGAGGGTACCAGGCAGCTGCTACGCGCGTCCCCTGGCACGGCCGTCCTGATCCTGAGCATGTACAGCGATGAGCCGTACGTAATTAAAGCTACGAAGGCCGGCGCCCGGGGCTATTTGCTTAAGGATTCCGTTGAGGGCGAATTGCTGCAAGCAGTCCGGGCGATTCATGCGGGCCAGTCGTTTTTCAGTCCTTTAATCGCCAAGATATTGCTGGAAGGGTATGCCAGAGAATTGAACGGACGCCAAGTAGAAGACCGTTATGAATTGCTTACTACGCGAGAGCGCCAGATCTACCAATTATTGGCAGAGGGGAGAAGTAATAAGGAGTTGGCGCACATGCTGAATTTAAGCGTGCACACCGTTGAGACGCATAGAATCCGGGTGATGGAGAAAATGGACGTGCACAGCGCCGCGGAACTGGTCCTCAGCGCTGTGCGGAGAGGACTCGTTCACTAGGCAGCCGTTGGCTAGGCTCCGCCGCTTGCGCTGTGGGTACGCTGGCCCCGGCGCATAGCCCAATACTCTTTCATCCGTTCCGAGACTTTTTGCCGGTCGTTCGCATCCATGAACTTCCTGCCTCGGCGCTTGGCAGGCGCACTCACGGAATGCACAGCGACTCCTTCGCTCAAGCGTTCCAGGCAGACAATTGTTTCATCAATCATCGACCGCTGCTGGTTCAGGTATTCGATTACTTTCTGGATTTCCATAAAGCCTTATGTCTTTTTGAAGTGGAATTACCGTTTCTGTAATAAACAATAACCCACAACAAACCGGGAGGGAATAGTTCCAAAAAGAAATAGGCCTAGGAAAGTACTATATATTCAAACCTAGTACTATACACCAGGGAATCTCCCGGGTGTATACGAATTCTTAGGTAAGTAATTGCTTTACCGGGTTGCCGGCGACGTCCGTTAACCGGAAATGCCGACCCTGATATTTATAAGTCAGCCGCTTGTGATCAATTCCTAAGCATTGCAGTACGGTGGCCTGCAAATCGTGGACATGGATGGGATCCCGCACGACGTTGTAGCAAAAATCATCGGTTTCGCCCAGAACCGTACCTTTCTTTATGCCGCCGCCCGCCGCCCAGACTGTAAAGCAGCGCGGATGATGATCGCGGCCATAGTTGGTGTCGGTGAGTTTACCCTGGCAATACACGGTGCGGCCAAATTCCCCGCCCCAGAGAACCAGCGTGTCGTCGAGCAATCCACGCTGTTTCAAATCTTTGACCAAGGCGGCGGAAGGCTGATCCACGGCTTTCGCTTGCAGCGACAGATCCCGAGGCAGATCGTTGTGCTGATCCCAGCCGCGTTTGTAGAGTTGCACGAAACGAACTCCCCGCTCGGCGAGGCGGCGCGCCAGAAGGCAGGTAGAGGCATAGCTTCCTGGTTTCTGCACATCGGGACCATACATGTCGAGGACGTGCTGCGGTTCTTTCGATAGATCCATCAATTCCGGAACAGAGGTTTGCATCCGGTACGCCATTTCGTACTGAGCGATGCGGGTTTCAATTTCAGGGTCGCCGTAAGTCTCGTGGTTTAGCTGATTCAATTTTGAAACGCTGTCCAGGATATTACGCCGCGTCCCCTTATCCATTCCTTCCGGATCGGAAAGGTAAAGAACGGGATCGCCCGAAGAGCGGAATTTTACTCCCTGGTGATTGGACGGGAGAAATCCACTGCTCCACAGGCGTGAAAATAAAGGTTGGTCGATGTTGAGCCCGCTTGCCTGCGAGATGAGCACCACGAAAGCGGGAAGATTCGCGTTTTCGCTGCCGAGCCCGTAACTGACCCAGGAGCCCATGCTGGGGCGGCCGGGCTGTTGGCTTCCGGTTTGAATGAATGTGATGGCGGGATCGTGATTAATGGCATCTGTGTTGACGGTGCGGATGATGCTGATCTCGTCCACAATCCCGGCGGTGTGGGGCATCAATTCGCTCACCCAGGCGCCGGATTTGCCATGCTGGCCAAACTTGAACAGAGAGCGTGCGACCGGGAAGGAAGCCTGACCCGACGTCATGCCGGTAATGCGCTGTCCGTTACGGATGGAGGTGGGCAGCTCCGTTCCATGCAGCTTATCGAGCATGGGCTTATAGTCGAAAAGATCGATCTGCGAGGGTGCGCCGGACTGGTGGAGATAGATCACGCGCTTGGCCGTAGGGGCGAAATTGGGGAACCCGTTCGGATTCGCCGCGGAGCCCATCAGTTCCGGACTCATGAGGGATGCGAGCGCGGCGCCGCCGATTCCGGCTGCGCCGCGCTGAAAGAAATGCCGGCGTGTGAGAGAAAGTTTGGCTGACTTCAGCGGGTCCTGCGCGAGCGGATGCATAACTACTCCTTGGTGATGGTTTCGTCCAGATTGAGGATGGTGCTGGCTACGGTGGTCCAGGCGGCCAACTCTCCAGGTTCGAGTTTGGGGTTGGAGGCGGATTCACCCACTTTGACGAACTTCCTGGCCGAGTCCGGACTATGCCGGAATGTTGCCAGCTCCCGCTC
>JALYXI010000265.1 GCA_030947245.1 Acidobacteriota bacterium | reverse complement strand
GCCGCCCAGAAATGCAGATGCAGGATTTCGCTTTCGCGCGGCAGCAGATCGTAGCGGACATCCAGCCGCAGCATGGTTTTCAAATGGAGTTCCACGATGGCATCGGCAACCAGGAACGACATGCGCGAAAGGTCGCCCGAACCGGCTTCGATCTCGTGGAGCGTAGCGGCGCGCCAGGCGAGCGATTCCGGGTGATCTGAGTAATGCTGACTGGTGCGGGCGTAGAGATCCCAGCAGAGAAAGTCGAAGCGAACGGAAGGGTCCGCGATCAGTTCAGCGACCTCCGCGGCGGACCTCTTTTCAAGAAAGTGGAAGCCCACCACGACATCGGCAACCTGAACGCCGGTATTGTCGATATAATTCTGCACTTCCACGCGGCGGCTTGTAGCGCGGAGCATGCGGACGAACGTGTCGCCCAAAACAGCATTGCGCAAGTGTCCGATATGCGCGGCCTTATTGGGATTGATGTTGGTGTGTTCCACGATGATCTTGCCTCCGGAAGGAACGCGGGGGCCGGAATCGCCGGACAGGAGCGAGAGTGCATAGGAAGAACGGTCGAAGCGCAGATTGATGTAGCCATTGCCCGCCATTTCGAACGAAGCAACACCGGAAAGCGGTCCGATCTCTTCGATCAACTCGGTCGCAATCTTGCGCGGCGCCTGCTTTAACTGCTTCGCGAGTTGGAAGGCGGCAGGGAGGGCCAGTTCGCCGAAATCACTCTGCTTGGGCTGCTCCAGGGTTACGGCCAAATCGATTCCATAACGCGCGGCGATGTGGGCGTGAAACGCCTCCTGAACCGACTTCTCAATGGTTTGAAACACAAGCTCCATTGTGCTTCATTCACCATTCGTCCGGGCTTCCGTACCGTTCGTCGGGAAGTTGGCCGGCGCATCGCGAACGGGCCATAAGCTCGTCTTCGGAGGCACTACAGGACATGAAGACGTTTTCCAAATTTGTTTTTGCTTTGGCCCTGGCTGCGGCGCTGCTGCACGCTGCCGAACGGTTCGACAATCTGGTGCGCGGCGACTTTTTCTCCGGTTTCGCAGGAGATGCAACGGCCCTTGACCGCGCGATGAAGGTCTGCGAGGAGACACTGGCCGCAAATCCCCAGCACGCGGAAGCGCTGGTGTGGCACGGCAGCGGGAACGTGTTTTTAAGCGGTCAGGCGTTTCGCAAAGGCGATTACGCAAGGGGTAGCCAACTTTGGGGCAAGGGTCTGCGGGAGATGGACGATGCGGTTGCGCTGGAACCGGGAAGAATAGCGGTGCTAATTCCGCGCGGGGCGACGCTGTTGAACGCTTCGGCGGCGTTGCCGAACCCGGAACAAGCGCGTCCGCTCCTGGAGAAGGGCGTCACGGACTATGAGAAGGTTCTTGCGATCCAGAAGCCGTATTTCGATACGATTTCCGGCCATTCACGCGGAGAACTACTTTTTGGATTGGCCGATGGCTACAATCGTCTTAACAGGAAGGACCAGGCGCGTTCGACATTTGAAACCCTGCTCTCCGTGGGTAAGGCGTCTGGGCATGAAGCGCAGGCACGGCAGTGGATGGAAAAAGGTTCCTATGAAAAGAGCCAGTTGTCCTGCACCGGCTGCCACACCGGAAAATAGGCGCGGCTGGGCGGCCTGGACCCACGGCGGCGCATGGTCCTGGGCACGTTTTCTGCTGATTACGTTGGCTTCGGGGAGCATTCCGGGAGTTCTGTTTCTGATATTCGGGCGGCCCAGCCTGGGGCGCTTTCTGGCGGAATGGTTTGAGGGCGTGGTGTTCGCCATGTCCATCTCTTCGCTTTGCTGGCTGGTGTTGCCGCGCATTGCGGAGCCGGTGCTTCGAATGCGGCGCGGCTGGAAGTGGATCAGCCTGATCTCAGTAATTGTGGCGCTGGCCGCCGTCGGGTGCGCCATTGCCGACAGCATTTTGCTCATGACCGGGCGCGTTTCCGTCGCGGAACTATGGCCGTCCTACCTCCAGAGCCTGAAACTGGCCATCCTGATTACGCTCGGGTTCGGCATATCGGCGTTTTTCCATGAGACGTTCGTGGCCCGGTTACGGGAAGCGGAAGCGAAGCTGAAGGCCAAGGACGAAACGGCGGAACGGTTGCGGCAAGCAGCGACGGAGGCCCGGCTCTCTTCGCTGGAGTCCCGCATCCAACCCCATTTCCTGTTCAACACCTTGAACTCGGTTTTGACGCTGATTCGCGAGAGCCCGGCGGAAGCGGAACGGATGGTGGAGAGGTTGGCCTCCCTGCTGCGCTTCTCTCTCGATGCGAACCAGGCGCGGCTTGTTCCACTCTCGCTCGAGATGAAGATCGTGCGTGATTATCTGGAAATCGAGCGGGCCCGCTTCGGCGCACGGTTACGCTTCTCCATCCAGATCCCGGCGGAGATGGACGATCTGGAAGTTCCGACAATGTCTGTTCAGACGCTGGTGGAAAACAGCGTAAAGCACGCAGTATCCGTCCGGCGCGAGGGCGCGTCCATCACCGTCCGGGCAACGTGGCGTGAAAATGCGCCCGCGATTGAGGTGACCGATGACGGCCCCGGATTCCGGCAATCCGATCTGAAGCCCGGCCATGGGCTGGAGCTCCTGGAAAGCCGTGTGGATGCCCTATACGGCAGCGATGCCTCGCTCGAGATGGAGACCGTGCCTGCGGGCGGCATGCGAGTCTCCCTGCTGCTTCCCCAATACGCCGCCACAACCATTCCGGCGACCTGATGATTCGAGCTTTCCTGGTGGACGATGAAGAGCTTGCCATCCGGCGGCTGTCGCGAATGCTTTTGGAAACCGGACGCATTGAAATTTCGGGCACAAGTACCGACCCGGTGGATGCGATTGCCTGGCTTTCTTCGAACCAGGTGGACGTAGTGTTCCTTGACATCCAAATGCCCGGAATGAATGGGTTTGAGATGCTTAGCATGCTGGACCCTCAACCCATGGTCGTTTTTACAACGGCTTACAACCAGTATGCTTTGAAGGCGTTTCAGGTTCATTCCGTGGATTACCTGGTAAAACCGGTTGAGCAGGAGCATCTTGCACGCACGATCAAAAAGCTGGAGCGCCTGCGAGTGGGTGAGGAGCAGCCCGATGCCGCCGCGCTGATGCGCAGGTTGACCGCGGCGCTGAACCAAACGGCGCCCGCGTACCCGGACCGGATTGCCACCGCGCGGGTAGGAGACCGGACGCAATTTCTTGAACTGGCGCGCGTCACTCATTTTTTTGCGGAGGACAAATTGACATATGCGGCCACAAAGGCAAAAAATCATCTGATCGATCACACCATCACCGAGCTGGAAAGCCGGTTAGACCCGAAGAGGTTCTTCCGAATTCATCGTTCCACGCTTTTGAATCTGACATTTGTGCAGGAAATGGACTCCTGGTTCGGCGGCGGCGCATTGGTCCGCTTGAAGGATGAGAAAGGAACAGAGCTTCCGGTGGCCCGCGACCGGGTGCGTGGGTTGAAAGAGAGACTAGGGATTTAACGGATCTAAGTGTGCTTTAACGCCCTCGGCCGCTAGGTTACGCTCGGTTATCCTCTGAGTATGGGTAGACGGCCGCCAGCGGTTTTGGGGCTTCTTCTTATCCTTTTTGGCGGCTGCCACACCGCGGGAAGAAAGAAGCTGATGAGCAAAATGAAGATGAGTGATCCTGCGGCAAATCCGCAGCTCATCAGCGGGTTCTACGACGTCGAAAACAATGCTTGGCGTTGGACGGCCAAACGGTTCGTGATGACGTTTCCTACCCCTGCCAACGTAACCGGCGCCATTTTGACGCTCCATTTTTTCATCTCGGAAAACCAAATTAAGAGTCTTGGGCCCATAACTTTGGATGCCGATGTAAATGGAAAAGTTCTGCAAGCTGAAACCTTTTCTTCGCCCGGCGTTTATACCTATAGCAAGCCCGTTCCATTGAGTGTGCTGGAATCGAACCTCATTCCAGTAGTGTTTTACCTGAACAAAGCGGCGCCGCCCACCGGGTCTGAGACTCGTGAATTGGGAGTTGTGGTGAACGACGTGGAACTGAAGCCATTCTGATATACCCTTCAAACCGTCACTATAATTATGATTGCGGAAGACTTCGGTTGGTGAATTGGGTGTCTTAGCGGTTCCCCGTTTCCGGTTTCTCTCCCCTGTTGCCCCGTTTGCTTATGCGGCGCTGGCCGCCTCCACAATCCTAAAGCACGAACCATGGGCCGATGAGGCGCAGGCTTGGCTGCTGGCACGTGATTCCAGTCTGCCTGCCCTTTGGTCGCATCTTTTGCATTACGAAGGGACGCCCGGGCTTTGGCACACGCTTCTGTTTGCGCTGACGCGGCTGCATATGCCATACGCCGGTTTAAGTTTCTTTTCCGGTCTGCTCGGCTTGGCCGCGGCATGTTTGGTGTTCCGCTGTTCGCCGTTTCCTTTTGCTATCCGGCTGGCGCTGCCGTTCACCTATTTTCTGGCGTATCAATATTGCGTCGTGGCCCGAAGCTACTCTCTCCTTCCGGTTCTGCTATTTGCCGCCGCGGCGCTTTACAGGTCGCGCGGCGGGCATCCTTGGGTTTACACCGCCTTACTCTGCCTGTTGGCTGCGGTCAGCGTTCACGGCCTGGTGCTCTCCGCTGGTTTGGCCGCTACTTCATGGCGGCGCAGATGGCTGCTGGTTTATGCGGCAGCGGCGGCGCTGTGCGCGTGGGCAGCTTGGCCGGCACAGGACGTGACGTTTGTTCGCCACTTCAACTTCACCGGTGAACACTTTCGGCTAACCGCCGCGAGGATGCTGGCTTCAGCATTCACCGGCGAATGGATGTCTTCACTTGCGGTGCTTCTGGCGACCCTCCCGTTTTTGGCGCGTGGCGGCGGTCTCCCGTTCTTCGGTTTTTCAGCGGCTGGGCTCATGATCCTGACTGCCGTGGTTTACGGACAGGTTTGGCATTACGGAATTCTTCTGCTGGCGTGGATCTTCGCGCTTTGGATCTCAGCGGAACGGACAAATATGGGTTGGCTAGCGGGAACTGCCGTCGGGGCAGTCCTGGCTATTCAATGTTATTGGACAGCCGGTTCCATTCGGTACGATCTCCGGTTCCCCTATTCGGGAAGCCGCGCTGCGGCTGGTTTCATGGCCGCGCGTTCAGTTCCATTGGCCGGAGTGTATGGCGTGGGCTATGCCGTTGTGGCGGTGCAGCCGTACTTCCCCCGTAATGTCTTTTCTAATTTCGAAACCGCCTATTGGGACTGGTCGTCGCGCAACCATATGATCGCGGATTACGAGAATCTGGAGCACCGGCGCCCGGCTTGGGTGCTGGTCGGCTACAAAACAGCTGAGGAGAATTATCTCTGGAACAGCCAGGTCCGAAGGAGCGGGTACCGCGTGGTAAAGCACTTCGAAGGCAATCTGGTTTGGGAAGGTGAAGTATTTGAACCCGAGTCTTTCGATCTGTACCGGCGCCAATGAGTTTCCCGGAACTTTTTCAGTTTTTCCTCTTTGAGACCACCCGCTATCTGGCTCCGCCGGCGGTAGCAGCCGAATGGATCCTGGCTGCGCTCGTGGCGCTTCTGGTGGCGTGGCGGTGGCCCGGTGTCTCAGTCCTGCGCAGAGCGTATCTCTCCATCGCCCGGCGCACGCGGCTCGCAATGCTGCTCAGCGCCTTGCTTCCTGTCGCGCTCCGGCTCAGTTTACTCAGCGTGGTTCCGGTACCTGAGCCCAGTATTCACGATGAATTCAGCCATTTGCTGCTGGGCGACACGCTCGCCCACGGCAGGTTGGCGAACCCTCCCCACCCCATGTGGCGCTATTTCGAATCCATTCACGTCATCCAGCAGCCCACCTACGCTTCCATGTACCCACCCGCGCAGGGTGCGTTTCTGGCGCTCGGGGAGTCTGTTTTTCACGAGCCTTGGGCTGGAGTGGTGATAAGCGTAGGGCTGATGTGCGCCGCGCTCTGCTGGATGTTTCAGGGCTGGCTTCCTCCAGCCTGGGCATTCTTCGGCGTAATTCTGGTCATTTTGAAATTCTGCGTCGTTGGGATTTGGATGAACAGCTATCTGGGCGGTTCGCCTTCAGCGCTTGGTGCGGCGCTAGTAATTGGGGCGCTGCCACGCGCGAAGCGAACTCTTCCCGCAGTCCTGTTCGGTGTGGGCCTTGTCCTTCTGATGAATAGCCGTCCGTTCGAAGGAGCCATGCTGGGCCTCATCGCGCTGATCTATCTATTCAAGAAAGGCAGCCTCCGCCCAATTATTCTACCCGCGGGAGCCGTTTTGCTGTGTGGTGTTGCATTCACGGGCTATTACAATTTCCGCGTCACCGGAAATCCCCTGCGGATGCCGTATCTGGTGAACCGCAACACCTACGGTTGGCCGGAGAACCTTGGATTTCTGCAGCCCAAAGAACTGGCTCCGCTCCGCCACCCGGTGATGGAAGCCATGCGCCAGAAAGAGTTGCACAATCGGGATATCTACTCTTCCCCGACAGCGTTCATCGAAAGTCTCGACACCAAGCTCTTCGATAGCTGGACCTTCTTTCTGGGGCCGCTGTTATCCATTCCGCTGCTTTTGTTTCCGCGCGTGTTTCGCGATCGCCGCACCCGGCCGCTGGCAATTTTTCTAGCGGCCTTGATTGCGTTGAACCTGCTGCAGATGGTGCTATATCCCTATCACTTGGGCCCCGCGGTTCCGCTCATGTTTGCCATTGTGGCCCAGGCGGCGCGGCATCTATACATCGCTCTGAAGCGCAACAATAAAAAGCGCGCGCTCGCGTTCGCAACGCTGCTGCCCGTGTCTCTGGTTCTGATTGGCGCGATGAAGCAGTCGGCTCAGGAACTCCGGCTTCCGCTGGCGTATTGGGAAGCTGGATCCGAGCCGCATCGCGACGCCCGGGCCGACATTGTGGAATGGTTGGGAAAGCGGAAAGGCGGCCAGCTTGTGATCGTGCGGTACGGGCCCTTTCACAATCCGAATCAGGAGTGGGTTTATAACGCTGCCGATATCGACAGAAGTAAGATTATCTGGGCACGGGAAAGGAGCGACAACACCCCACTGCTGCGCTATTACCCACAAAGGAGTAAATGGCTGCTCGAAGCCGATGTGTATCCGCAGCGCGTCGTACCGTATCCCGGCAAGCTGTGAAGGTCAAATTTCATACTCGGGCGGCTTCGGACGCCCGAACGGTACAAAATCCCAAATGCGTTCGTGCACGAAGTACAAGACGATCTTAACGACAGAATCCGCGATGCCCGCCCCTAGCGAGATACCGGCGTTCCTGGTGAAGAAGAACACAAGCAACGCTGTCGATGCCGACCCGAACACGCGGTAAGTGACTGCCTTCAAAATGCTGCGCGCGTGCGATTCCATAGTCGCTCAAGGATACCACCGTGTTCCCATCGGAATTAAGATGATCTGTATCTCGCTTATCATGAAAGCAGTGCCCAAAGTAACTTTCCTGCCCGCGAACCAGACGTTTGAATTCGAAACGGGCAAGCTACCGTACCATGACCATGGAAAGCCTGAATCTCTGCTGGACATCGCCATGAACTATGGTTTCAATCTGGAACACGCTTGCGGCGGCAACAATGCCTGTACCACCTGCCACGTGGTGGTGAAGAGCGGAGCCGGTAACCTTTCCGAAGAAGAGGAAGACGAGATGGATCGCTGCGAAACGGCGGCGGATTACCAGCGAGGCTCACGTTTGGGCTGCCAGGCGGTAGTGAAAGGCGATGTGGTGGTAGAGATCCCGGCTTGGAACCGGAACTACATCAGTGAGGGTGGCGCGTCGATTCTGGGTGACGCAATTCCCCCGCCGAAGAATAAGATGAACTTCGGCCATTAGCTTGTTTCTGCCCGCCATCGAAGAGTTGAATCAGTTTTTCAACCAGATCCCCGGGGATGTCCGCGGAAACCGTGATATCACGCGCCTGTTGTTCCACTTGAATCGCGTCCCAGACACGAAGCAATTGGGGCTGACTATCGGGGACGCTCAGCCGCCCGAATCCAACCAGGCCTCGCGCGGCGTCCGCGAGACTTTTCGCGTCAGCATCCGTCCTGCACATGCCGTGGACACGCGCATAGAAGCCCCGGCTTAGGTCCGCTTGAAACTCGGTATTCTCCAAATTACGGAAAATACGGCCGAAGTTGGCGCCGTTTCCCGCCCCGGGCAGATTGTTGGTGAGGAAGTCGGAGCCGCCCATTGAAACCATCCACACCTGATTGCGCATCGGAATGGTGAGAGCTTTTTGGATAAGAGGAGTCTGAATCGGACCGGCGTGCTGCTGTTGGTACCGGTCCAGTGCCGCATGCATTGTTTCCAAAGGCCCCGCGATGGCCAGCGTGGAATCCAGGATGCAGAAACCCGCATCCTGCGCCGGATTGGTCCAAAGGGTGTAGCCGCGATAGCCGGCCTTGCGCATGTCCTTCATTTTTGCGAGGCTGTCGGCACTGATACGGAAATTGCCCCGCGCCAGCAGCACGCCTGACTTTGCTTTCAAGTTCGAAGCAATCAGCAGTTCACGGACATCGCGCCGGGGGTCGAAGTTCGTGGTGGCCGCGAATTCGTCCAGTTGTGGAAGCTGCTGCTGCGACATCAGCTTTTGATAGAGCGGAGTTGCCTTTACCTGCTCCATTTGCGCACCGAACAAGCTGACAGAATTTTCTGGAACCAAGCGGATCAGAACGTTATCGATCCGCTCCGCCGCGGAGCAGGCCAGGACAGCACTTGCGAGTGCGAGCGAGAGCCGTAGCATATCAGTAATTACGCCTTTGGAAGAGGTACAGCCCGGCGCCGAGACAGCTCAGGCCGAAGATCGCGGTGCTCCAAACCGGCATCCAGCTTTCTATGGGTTTCCCCTGCACAATACGGCCCAGGATCTGTCCGATATCGACAACTTTCGGCAGAAGATAGTACAGGAACCGCACGACGTTGCGCGACCATTCCGAACTGAGCAGCCTTTCGAGGGTGTGGCGATTGAACAAAATCGTGCTCAGGATCATCATGCCGAAAGTAACCATGGTGGCCACGACGGCGCTTTCCCAAAGGACGCCGATTAGCAGGATGACCGAGAGATAGACGGCAAAAATGAACAGTGTCAGGAGGCTGCTCCAGAGAAATCCGGCGGTCCAGACACCGGTCTTGACGCCGAAGATGATCCACAGCGCCAGGACCGGATAGAAGATATTCAGCGCGACCACCAGGAGGTTGCCCAGATACCGGCCCAGTAGGATGTGCCAGCGCTCTACAGGCTTCGAAAGCAGCAATTCGATTCGGCCCGGCTCAAAAATTGTAGGGATTAATCCGGCGGAGGCCAGCACGGCGAGCAGCATGCCGAAGACATACAGGAGTCCCGCGATGCCGCCGTGAGCGCTCCGCACCATCTGGTTCAAGTCTTGGGCTTGACCGGTTTTTCCGAAAATTGTCAGCGTCGCAATGGCGCCCTGGACGACGTCTACTTTCACGATAAGCAGGAAAAACAGAATCAGCGCGGTGGAGCAGCCGAAAAAGCCCCAGATGATTTTGCGGGCCGAGGCCTCGCGAAAGGTATCCACCACCAAAGCGCCAGTCTGCACTGCCGCTCTACTTGCCATCGACCGTCCTGATGAAAACTTCCTCTAGCGTATTCTGGACGCGGCCCATTCGTTCGAGCGGGCATCGTTCAGCGCGCAGCAGATCGACTGCGCGATTGGCGCCTTCCCTGTCTTCAAAAAGCAGCGCGAGGCGGCCGTCCGCATGGGCGAAGCTCTTGGCCACGGCGCGGAGTTCACCGGCCAGCCGTTCCGGCACGTTTTCCGCCTCCACCTTGTAACCGCTGCCGGCTGTGAGTGTCTCCACCTTACCCTCAAGCGCAACCTTGCCGCTGTGAATAATTGCCACGTCACGGCAGAATAACTCCACTTCCACCAGAAGGTGCGAGTTTAGAAAGATGGTGACGCCCTTTTTCTCCAACGCTTCAAGAATGTCGCGGATCTGGCGGCGGCCCACCGGGTCCACGCCGTCCGATGGCTCATCGAGCACCAGCAGTTCGGGCTCATGCATCAGCGCCTGGGCCAAGCCAACCCGCTGCAACATGCCTTTGGAATACTTGCCGAGGCGCGTCCCGCCCCATTGCGACAAGCCCACCGTTTCCAGCAGTTCCGGAATGCGGCGTTTGCGCTTCCCGTGCTCCATGCCGGACAGCGCGCCATAGAAGTCCAGCATGCCGAAGCCGGTCATGTATGTGGGGAACCGGTGATTTTCCGGCAGATACCCGATGCGCTGACGGGCCCGCCGGAGTTGGGTGTCTTCGCCGAACACTCTGGCGCGTCCGGCCGTGGGATGCGAGCAGGACAGCAGCATTTTCACGAAAGTGGTTTTGCCGGCGCCGTTCGGGCCCAGCAGTCCGAATGTGGCGCCGCGGTCCACGCGCAACGAGATTCCGTCCACCGCGCGAAATTCCTTCTTGCGCAGCCCGCGCGAGAAGACTTTCGTCAATCCTTCCGTTTCAATGGCACACGTCATCCGGGATGGCTCATTAAGAACAACGAGTTTCCCACGCTCCTTGTTCCCTTCGTATTATGAACGGATGCGAATCGACGCGCACCAGCACTTCTGGAGTCTGGACAAGTTTACTTACTCCTGGATGCCGGAAGGCGAAAGCCGCCTGAAGCGGAATTTTCTGCCCGAAGACCTCGCTCCGATTTTGGAAAGCGCGCGTATGGATGGCACGGTTCTAGTCCAGGCCACGACAGACATAGCCGAGACTCGCTGGCTGTTAGAACTGGCGGAGGAGCACCCGTTCATCAAGGGCGTGGTGGGATGGGTGGACCTGACTGATCCGGAACTGGGCCGCACGCTGGACCAGTTCCAGCGGAATCGGCACTTCAAAGGCGTGCGCCATCCGGTTCACGACGAGGAGGACATGCGCTGGATCCTGCGCGATGATGTAGTTTCCGGGCTGGGCGAGTTGGCACGCCGCAACATCCCGTACGACCTGCTGCTACGGCCGTTGCACCTTCCCCTTATCCCTATGCTGGCCGAACGAGTGCCGGGGCTGCGGATGGTGATCGATCATCTCGCGAAGCCGCTTGTTGCCGGGCGTCAGTTGGAGGGGTGGGCCGAAGATCTGGCGATTGCCGCTCAGGTCCCGCGGATGCACTGCAAGCTATCCGGCCTGGTGACCGAAGCCGACCCGCAGGAGTGGACAGCGGCGGATCTGCAGCCTTACCTGTCCCACGCGCTGTCCGTCTTTGGGCCCGGCCGCTGCATGTTCGGCAGTGATTGGCCGGTTTGCCTTTTAGCAGCGCGGTGGAAGCAGGTGCTGGCGGCCTTCACCCAGGCGCTGGGACCCTTGCCGCAAACCGTGCGCGATCAGCTTCTGGGCGATACGGCTGCCGTCTTTTACAGTGTTTGACGTGAATTACTGTGTTCACCAATATCCTTTCGTACCGTTTGGCACAAAACTTGCACCGAGTAAGTTCAGCCGGTTGCCCCGGCTCAGGAGTTTTATGTCATTCGGGATGTACCTTGCGGGATTTATAGTCGTAATTCTCGGGCTGGGCTATGGAGCCTATCTGGCTCATGTGCCCTCACAGTGGATCGCGGTCATGGTCATTGTGCTGATCGGCCTGGGCATTCTGAAGGCGGTTACCAGTACACGTCAGAAAGATCCCAATTGAGGTAGACTGAAGGCCAGACCTAAAACGCCAATATCGAATGATTCCAGGCAGAAACTTTCCCCCACGCCGGACCAACCGCCGCGAAAACGTAAACGAGTCGATTCGGGCCAAAGAGGTTCGGGCGGTGTTCCCGGACGGAACTGCCGAGGTAATGGCCACCGGTGCAGCTCTTCGCAAAGCACAGGAGTTGGGCCTGGATCTGGTTGTGGTGTCCCCCACTGCGGTTCCGCCCGTCGCAAAAGCGATTGATTACGGCCATTATCAATACGAGCAGAAAAAGAAACAACACGAAGCCAAAAAGAAACAGCACGTTGTTCAGGTAAAAGAGTTAAAATTCCGGCCCAATACTGACGACCACGATTACGATTTCAAAAAGAATCACGCAATCCGGTTCCTCCAGGAAGGGAATCGCGTGAAGGCTGTCGTCCAGTTTCGCGGGCGCGAAATCGCTCACACGGATCTGGGTAAAAAGTTGTTGACCCGGTTCGCGGAAGATCTGGCTACATTCGGCACTGTAGAAGCGATGCCGCGGATGGAAGGCCGCAATGCTCACATTCTGATCAGCCCCAGTAAGGCAGTGGTTAAGTAGCTTATCGCAGCGGGAGACGGACGGGGATTCGCAACGGAGTCCCGGGGCCGCCGCCTGAGTACATCAGCAAGGCCATCGCAATCAGCAGCACGCCTGCAATTAGTATTTCAAACGGATCCATGTCGGAGCCTTTAGCGTAGCATGGGGTCCGGCATAAACCCGGCGGAGGCCCCTACCCATTCCAAGTCGCGGTTCTGATCTACGCCCATCATTTTGCCCCTCCCCATGCGGATAATTGTCGTGACCGCTTCCAGTTTCTCGGCCCAGATATACATGATTCGAACCTCGGTATAAGTAGCGCCATGGGGAGTCGCGATTACCGGCTCAAAATGAACACGATCCTGAAGCAGGTAGTTGCCACGCTGTTCCGCCGGGATCGCATCGATTTCCTGGCGGGTCGGCCCAATGATTACCCCCAAACCCGCGAAGGAAAATAGCGGCTTCAGAACTACATTGTCCAGATCCGGAGGCAACTCTTGAACCTGGTCCAGGAACTGAGACCGGGGCACAAACGGATGACGCAGATAGGGAAGCGAGAATTTGCTGAGCCGGAAAAACCAGTTCGGATGACCAGCCCATTCCACCTGCAGCTCATCGCGGAAATCGAAGCCGAGCGGAATTTGCTTGCGCACCAGTTCATCGGCAATCACGCGGTTGTAAATCCGGTGAATGGGAATGGTCCGGCCGTCGCGTTTGTACACCAGCCGCGTACCCTCCTTCCGGACATCCCTCACGTCCACGGTCCGAACTCCGCACATCTTCTCCGTCAATAGAAAGTCCGCCAGAGTTTTCTGCTGCCAGGGATCGATTTCAAGCAGCACCACATTCTCCGGATCGTGTTCACCCAGAATCGCGGCACGGACCAGTTTGCGGTAGGTTTCGGGATTGCGGCCGCCCAGCAAAGGCGTGAGTTCATCGGGTAGGCGGTATGCTTCGGCGTAAGTCCGCGCGAGCTCGATTTGATAGGCGTAGAGAGAAGGAAAGCCCTGGATCTCCACCAGCCGGGGCTCTATCTGACCGGCCGCATTGCGGATGATGCCGAAATCCGCTTGAACGAACAGCGGGCGCGCGCTCACTTCGGGAACACGAAATTTGGCCGGAATGGAATTATCCGCCGCGGCGAGATACTCCTTATCGCCGGCAAGCCGTTCCGTCATATCCGCGCCTGCATCCGCCATCTGTTGCAATAAACCGGGCGCATAGAAACACGGAGTTTCGGAGTTTCGGAAAGTCACTTCAGCACCGCACCGCTGATTCAAATGCTGAAGAAAACGGGCGTAGTGTTCCGGCTTGAAATTGCGGTTAAAGGGCTCGCGATACTGAGGCAGCATAGCGGGCCGGCTCAGTCCAGCAAAAACCGGCCGTGTTCCATGATCTGCCGGTCATCGATCCAGATGCTGAAATCGCGGCCCACTACATCGATGTGAGTCGCGGAGTACCACTCGGCGCCGGTGTGCGCGCCATACGGATTGCCGAACGCGATGTGAATGCCGGGTATCTTTTCATCCTGCAGGATATTGCCGATCACGTCCTTGCAGGCGGTGTTGGTGCCGATGGCGAATTCACCGACTCTATCGCTGTTCCCGTCCGTGTGGGTATAATTCCAGAACTCGTTTTCCAACTCCTTGTTGGCGCTATGGACTTCAGTAAGGCGGTTCTCCACAACTTGAATCGTAAGCGGCGTGCCGCGCAGGGAACCGTATTTGGCACAGAGATAATCGCCGACCACGCCATCGATTACGAAAGTCCCATTCACTTCACCGGGGGTTGTGAATGTTTCGCCGCCAGGCAGGTTGCCCCACTTTTGTGTGCTGATTATGCCGCTGGTCTTCACCCACTTGTACTTCGGATTCATCTCAGCGGTCAGGCTCGTGCCCGCCGGCGTGGTGGCGCGAATCACCTTGGCCCCGCTCGCCATTTCCCACACCTTCTGGCTGAGGCGGTTCACTTCGATGAAGTCCGCGCGCATGCCTTCGACCATGATCCGGTTCGTAATGTTGACCATGTGGGCGTGACGCATTCCGCGGCGATTCACCACATCCGTCATTTGCATGCGGGTTTTCAGCTCATTCCTTTGCGCTTGCACGGCAAAGATGCTGACCTGGCTTGACTCCATATCGTCCAGCACTTCGACGGGCATGTCTTTCAATGGCCTTGCCGCATAATCTTCCAGGACGAACGAGTTGTACCGCAGGCCTGCTTCGTCCAATTCGGCCTCTATGGCGGCGGCAATCTCAGCAGTGGCTTCGTCCGTGATGACCGTGGTCTTCTCATCCGGCTGGATGTTCAGGCAGACGCGAACGGCGTTACGCGCGCCCGGCGAGAGTTCCGGGTCAAAGCGCAACGCCGGTCTCGGTTTCTTGAACGATGTAATCGACAACTTTCTTCAAATCTCCCGTTTCTTTGAATACCCGGAGCTGGCGGTCCGCGCCCGAACCCATCTCCATGATCCGGTGAATATATTGCAGCTCCTGGCGCGAGCCGAGGTCGTCTACGACATCATCGACAAAGCTCAGATACTCCAGCATCAGCTCGCGGAGCGGTACTTCCGTCTTCTTGCCGAAATCAATCAGCTTGCCGTCCAGGCCATAGCGCAACGCGCGCCACTTGTTCTCCATGATGAGCAGGCGGCGGTACAGGCGGAAGCCCTGATTTGACGCGTGAAGCTTATATAACTTCGCCACCGTCGCCTGAATCAACGCGGCAATCGCGATGGTCTCATCAAGGCGCATGGGAACATCGCAGATGCGAAATTCGAGCGTGGGGAAGTAAGGATGCGGGCGGATATCCCACCAGATTTTCTTCGCGTTATCGATGCAATTGGTTTGCACCAGCAGATTGACGAAGCTTTCGTATTCGCCCCAACTCGGAAAGTAATCCGGGATGTTGGTGCGGGGGAACTTGTCGAACACTTTGCACCGGTAGGACTTTAAACCGGTGTCCATGCCGAGCCAAAAGGGCGAGTTCGTGGAAAGCGCGAGAATGTGGGGAACGAAGTAGCGGGCCGCGTTCATCAGGTGAATGGCAACTTCGCGGTCCTCGACTCCGATGTGGACATGGAGGCCGAAGATCAGGTTCGCGCGCGCCACCATTTTCAGGTCTTCCACAATGGTGTGGTAGCGTTCGTCGGGATAAATTTCCTGATTGCGCCAATCCGAAAACGGATGCGTGCCCGCGGCGGCTACACGGAGCCCATTCTCGCGCGCCAGGCGGATGATGCCGGTCCGGACTTCCACAACGTCCTTTCGGGCCGTCTGAATGTCGCGGCAGATATTCGTCCCGACCTCAATCACCGATTGGTGCATTTCCGCTTTTACGCGCTCATGAAGCAGCAGCTGACCTTTGGCCACCATCTCCGCTTCAATGTGCGACCGCAGATCGCGCGTGACCGGGTCTATGGTCTGGTACTCTTCCTCAATCCCGATAGTGAAGCTGGGAGCGGCCACGGGTTACCCTTTCAGAAAAGCCGACCATCGCAGTTCTTTAGCCGGATTTTCGTCGCTCAGCGCCTTCTCGATGCACATTTGCGCCACGGCGTTCACAATCCATTCGAAGTTGTAAGGACCCACGGAATGGAAGTCGGCGTCGGGGGCGGGATTTAAGAAATCGATGGCATAGGGGATGCCGTCCTGAACGGCGAATTCCACTGTGTTGAGGTCGTACCCCAGCGCGCAGCATAGGGTGAGGCAATCGCGCACCACCCGATCGTGCATGGCGGGGTGGATGGGCGGCGCATCATGGACGTAGCGTTCGGCGTGGGGCCGGCGCGGGTCGTATTGCATGATGTGGACATGCTGCTGGTTCACTACGTAACAACGGAAGTAATCTGTAAATTCGACGCTGGTCTGCAAGGTCATGCAGAGGTCGCCCGTATCGTTGTACGCCGCAAACAACTCATCGGGATTGTGAACCTTGTAAACGCTCTTCCAACCGCCGCCGCTATATGGTTTCAGAAAAGCGGGGAAGCCGATATAGCTGAAGATCTCTTCCCAGTTCAGGGGAAAGGTCAGATTGCGCATGGATTGCTCGGTAGTGCCGGGCGGGTGCGCGTGATGCGGCAGGATCACCGTCCTGGGTACGGCGACGCCGATGCGGGAAGCCAGCGCATAATTGAAAAACTTGTCATCGGCGCCCCACCAGAACGGGTTGTTCACAACGATAGTTCCGCCCAACACGGCATTTTTGAGATACGCGCGGTAGAACGGAATATCCTGCGAAATGCGGTCCACAATGACGCGGTATCCGCTGGGCTCAGCCATTTTGATTCCGCCGATATGGACGTGCTCCGCCATCACATCGCCCACTTTCAGGGAATTGATACGTTCCACAAGCGCCCCGGGAAACGTATTCTCCATGCCGTAGATGATTCCGATTTTGCGCATAGGGGGACGGTGTAAATATGGTAGCTCAGGCAAAGAATTTACGTGCCATTTGGCGCCAGAGGGGCCAATCGTGTTTCTGGTGACTGCCCCACACGTCGAGCGTATGCGGGATGTTCCTCGTGCCCAGCAACTGAGCCAGGCGGTAATTGTCGCCGAGACAGATATCCCAATCTCCAGCGGCCAGCACGAGGTGGCGCTGCCAGATCAGCGGGTTGTTCAGCCCGGGAATGAAGTCGACCGGATTGTTGAAATAGCAGTTGTCATCGTAGTAGCCATTGAGGAACTGCCGGATGTCGAAGGCTCCGCTCATGGAGACGCAATCGGTAATGACGTCCGGATTCTTGAGAGCGTAATTTACAGCATGATACGCGCCGAAGCTGCAGCCGGTGACCCCGATGCGCGGCGACCAGTTGCGGCCGCGCAGAAAGGGCATTACCTCTTCAGAAACATAGCTTTCATATTGCATGTGCCGGATGACTTTCGCAGCCGGATGGATGCCCTTGTTGTACCAGCTTTCTCCATCCACGCTATCGATGCAGAAGAACTGGATGCGCCCTGCTTCGAGCGGTTCGGTGAGTGCCCCGATCATGCCTTGATCGGAGTATT
>JALYXI010000256.1 GCA_030947245.1 Acidobacteriota bacterium | reverse complement strand
GCCTCAAGGAGTGTTTAAATGACGAATGCTCCTCTCGGCGCGCTCCGCAAGTTCGTTCGTCCGCGCGAGTCCGAAGAGCGTTGCGATACCTGCGGCGACGCATTGGCCGCGGAGCACACGCATACCTTCGATCCGGCGTCGCGCCGCATCCGTTGCGCTTGCGATTCCTGCGCGGTCCTATACGCCACCGTGTACCGCCGGATTCCACGCCGCGTCCGTGCGCTTCCGGATTTTCAGATTAGCGATTGGCAGTGGGACGAACTGATGATCCCGATCTCCCTCGCGTTTTTCTCTTTCAGCACCCCGGCGGAAAAGGTCGTCGCCCTCTATCCCGGCCCTGCCGGCGCGGCGGAGTCACTGCTTCGTCTGGACGCATGGGAAGAAATCGCCGCCGCGAATCCCGTGTTGCGCAGCCTGCAGCCCGATGTGGAAGCGCTGCTGGTAAATCGCGTGGGCGCGGTCCGCGAGTATTTCCTTGTTCCCATCGATGAGTGCTACAAGCTGGTCGGCTTGATCCGAATACACTGGCGCGGCCTCTCGGGCGGCTCATTGGTGTGGGGTGAAATTGCAAGGTTCTTTCAACAACTGCACAGCAAAGGGAATGCATGCCCGGCCTGACTTTCACCGTGGAAGGCGCGGAAGCGGTCCCTTTCGCCGCCGCGCCTTCCCTCGCGTTCAACCTGCTGGTGGTCAACCCGAACGCCGGCCAATCCATCCAGAGCGTCGCTCTTCGCTGCCAAATTCTGATTGAAGCCGCGCGCCGGCATTACAATGCCGGTGAACGCGGGAGCCTCCGGGATTTGTTCGGAGAACCGGACCGCTGGAGTCAGACATTGCGTTCCATGCTTTGGACCCATGCCTCCGCCACCGTTCCGGCGTTTACCGGTAGCATCAGAAGCCAGCTTCCCGTCCCCTGCACTTTTGACTTCAATGTGGGAGCCGCAAAGTATTTCCACGCGATTCAGGAAGACGATGTG
The DNA here is from genome assembly GCA_030947245.1 of Acidobacteriota bacterium. Lineage (GTDB taxonomy): Bacteria > Acidobacteriota > Terriglobia > Bryobacterales > Bryobacteraceae > JALYXI01. The sequence continues at coordinate 3,901 of JALYXI010000256.1, read as the reverse complement.
CCGCTGTGCTTCCAGTTCAGCGGAACCATCTTCTATGCCGCCGCGAATGGAACTCTGCAGATCGACCAGATCGGCTGGGACAAGGAAGCGAGATTCCGCCTTCCCGCAAAGGTCTGGCGCGACATGATGGACCATTACTATCCCAACAGCGCGTGGCTCCGCTTGCGCCGCGATGCTTTCGAACGCCTTTACGAGTACAAGAGGAGCCAGGGCATGGCGACGTGGGAAGAAGCCATCGAGAGCCTCCTGCCGCTCAAAAAGGAAGCGGCATCGTGAACTTCGAGCCGCTCGAAAAAATTGCGAACGCGGTGCTGTACGAGGGCTTTCTGCTCTACCCGTATCGCAAATCCTCGGTGAAGAATCAGCAACGCTGGCACTTCGGAACCATCGGGCCAGTGGGGGGCGCCGACCGCACCATGATGCAGACCGAGTGCCTGGTGGAAGGCAGCGGCGAGACCGTGATCGATATCAAGATCCGCTTCCTCCAGGGTGACATAGAGCGCGAAGTCGTATTCCGCGCTCTTCATCCGGCAACTCCTCCGGAGCACCGGCCCATTTCGTTTCCGCCGATCGAGGGCGCGGTGGAAATTGAATCGGCGCGCGTCGATGACCGTGTTTTCCGCTTCACCATCCGGATACTCAACCTTACGGAAGCATGCGGCGAAAACTGCTCCATGCTCGCGGCGCATACTCTGCTTGCGGTTCGCGAAGGAACGTTTCTCTCGCTTCTGGATCCGCCGGAAGAGTATCGCGCCGCCGCTGCCGCTTGCCGCAACATTGCGACGTGGCCCGTGCTCGCGGGCCGCGAGGGCGAACGCAGCCTGATGCTGTCCTCGCCGATCATTCTCTACGATTATCCGCAGATCGCGCCGGAAAGCGCGGGCAATCTGTTCGATTCGACCGAAATTGACGAGATCCTCTCGCTCCGGGTGCTCACCTTGAGCGATGAAGAGAAGCAGGAAGTTCGCGCCGGTGGCGATCAGGCGCGCCGCATTCTGGAACGCACGGAAGCGCTGCCTCCGGAAGCCTTCGCGAAAATGCACGGGGCGATTCGCGGCCTTCGCAAGGCTTCAAAGCTGGAATTCCGCGAAGGGGACCGGGTGCGCCTTCACCCGAGCAAGAAGGCCGATATCTTCGATATAGCGTTGGACGGAAAGATTGCAATCGTCGAATCGGTGGAACGTGATTTCGAAGACAACGTGCACCTCGCCGTCACCATCGAAGACGACCCCGGCAGGGAATTCGGCGTGATGCGGCAGATCGGCCACCGGTTCTTCTTCGGACCCGAAGAGGTCGAGCTGGTATGAGCATCCTTGTCGCGTGCATCGGCAACATTTTTCAAGGCGACGACGCGTTCGGTTGCGAGGTAGCGAAAGTGCTTGCCCGAAGAGGGCTTTCCCCTGATGTCCGCGTGGTCGACTTCGGCATCCGCGGCATCGATCTGACGTATGCGTTGCTGGACGCTCCCGAACTGACGATCCTGGTCGACGCCGTTTCGCGCGGCGGGGAGCCGGGGACGCTCTACACCATCGAGCCGGATTTAGAAGACCTGGAAGGCGCGGGGGAAACGATGGGCGAACAGATAATGGACGCTCACACGATGCATCCCCTGCAGGTGTTGCGGGCGGTGAAGCGGATGGGTGGCCGGTTGGGGCGTGTCCTTCTGGTGGGCTGTGAGCCTGCGGATCTGGGCGGACCGGACGGCAGAATGGGCCTAACGCCTCTTGTTAACGGCGCAATCGAACAATCGGCGGAAATGGTTGAGTCTTTGATCGTAAGAGAATTACAGGAGGTATCACAGTGAAGAAAGTTATCGGTACACTGGCTGTCGTTATGGCCGCGGCGGTGGTCCTCGCGGCGATCCCGGACATCAAGCGGTATATTCGCATCAGCATGATGTAACAGACCGGCGTGCATGAGCTTTCGATCGCGCTGAGCATTGTCGAGGGTGCCGGGGAAGAGGTTGATCGGCAGGGCGGTGGACGCGTGTGCAGCGTTCATCTCAAGCTCGGCCCGCTTTCGGGCGTCGTGAAGGAGGCCCTGTTATTCTCGTATGAGCTGGCGTGTGAGGGAACCGCGCTGGAGGGTTCGAGCCTGATTATCGAGGAAATTCCGATTCGCATCTATTGCGAAACGTGCCGCGCCGAAGGAGACCCCGTTTCCGGACAGTGCCTGCATTGCGCCCGATGCGGAAGTTCAGCCTGCCGAGTCGTGAAAGGGGCGGAACTCGAACTGGCCGCGTTGGAATTGCAGACATGACACAGCCGCGCCTGGTGGAAGTGCGCCAAAAAGTTCTCAGTAAGAATGACGTTGCCGCGCGAATTCTGCGGGAACGGTTTCAGGATGAGGGGGTCTGCGTCATCAGCCTCGTGTCCAGCCCAGGGTCCGGAAAGACCGCCTTCCTGGAGCGCATTCTGACGTTGCTGCGAAAAGATTTCCGGGTAGCCGCGCTGGTAGGCGACCTTGCCACCGACAACGATGCGGCGCGCCTGGCGCGCAGCCAAGCTCCGGTGAAGCAGATCTGCACAGGCACCATCTGCCATCTGGATGCCGCGATGGTAGGCAATGCTTTGGACGGGTGGGACCTTGCGGAGTTGGACTTCCTTTTCATAGAGAATGTCGGGAATCTGGTTTGTCCGTCCAGTTACGACTTGGGCGAGAATGCGCGTGCCGTGCTGCTGTCCGTGACGGAGGGAGAAGACAAGCCGCTGAAGTACCCGTCCATCTTTCACACCGCCGATGCCGCGATCATCACCAAAATAGATCTCGCGCAAGCAGTGGAGTTCGATGCCGCGGCAGCGCACCGGAACATCCGTTCGGTGCGGCCGGGGATCCCGATCTTCGAAAGCTCGGTGAAAACAGAAACCGGGCTAGCGGAAGTTCTCACGTGGATAACGTCTTTCGGGGTTCGGTGACTGGTGTCTCTATACGCTTTCAGCTTCGCCCTGATGATCGCCGGCGTACTTCTCTGCGAAGCATCCGAGGAAGATCGGAAAACCGTATGGGACGGAGTGTATACCTCTGCTCAGGCCGGGCGCGGCGAGGTTGCCTATGGCGCCGAGTGCAGCCAATGCCACGGCGAGGATCTTAGCGGCTTCTCCAACGCTCTCAGGGGCGGGGCTTTCATGAATAAGTGGCGGGAAGACAACCTGGGCAGTCTTTTCACCCGCGTGAAGTCTATGCCGCCCAGTGCTCCGGGAAGTCTGGGGAACGGCGTATATCTCGACATTCTCGCCTACATCCTGCAGGTGAATAAGTTTCCATCCGGCACGGAGGAACTCAAAAGCGATGTGCTGTCACGTATCCAAGTTCGGGCGAAGGGAGGACCGCAGCCAGTACCGGATTTCGCGCTGGTCGAAGTTACCGGTTGCCTAGCTAAGGGCGAGAGTGGAACGTGGAGGTTGATCGATGCCGGCGAACCTGTACGGACGCGCAATCCCAGTGTCTCCAGCCTCTCGGAATTGAAGCTGGCTGCCTCTCAACCGTCGGGTGATCACACTTTTCGCTTACTGGATACGGATAATCGGCAAACCGGTTTCAACAATGGCCAGAAGATGAAAGCGAAGGGATTTTTGATCAGAAAACCGGAGGGCGATCAAATTAACATCACTTTCCTTGAGAGAGTTGGGCCGCGTTGTGGAGAGTGAAAGAAGTTAGGGCTCGGTCGCGCTGCCGCTGTGGCTGAGGACTACCAGATCGACGCGCCGGTTGTGAGCCCGTCCACCCTCCGTGTCATTCGCTTCCACAGCAACGGTATCCGCGTATCCGGCCGCGGAGAGGCGGAACCGGCTAATGGAATAGTTGTCCTCGAGAGCCTTGAGCACGATAAGCGCGCGGGCTGTCGAGAGTTCCCAGTTGCTGGAGAATCGCGCGCTATGGATCGGCACGGAGTCTGTATGTC
>JALYXI010000233.1 GCA_030947245.1 Acidobacteriota bacterium | reverse complement strand
TGGTGGAAGTGGTCACCAAGAGCGGCACCAACCAGTTCCACGGCCAGCTTTACGAACTGAATCAGACCAACGCACTGGCCGCCAAGAGCTTTCATCAGCAGTTCGTCAGCCACCTGGTGAGGAATGAGTTTGGCGGTAACGTCGCGGGGCCGGTCCGGATTCCGAAGTTGTATAACGGCAAGGACAAGACATTTTTCTTCTTCGATGGCGAAGGAATCAAACAGCGCAACGCCGCATCGGAAAGCTACATCGTGCCGCTTCCGAACTGGAAAAAGGGGGACTTTTCGAACTATACGGATGATTCAGGGAACCTGATCAAGATCTACGATCCGCTGACGACGAAATTCGATCCCGCAACGAAAAGCTACGTCCGCTCACAGTTTCCCGGCAACATCATTCCTGCGAACCGGTTAAATTCCGCCGGTTCGAAAGTCGCGAGCTACCTGCCGGACCCGAACGTCAACATCGCTTATTACAACGGCCAGAACTATCAGAACCCAAATGCCACCGGCAGGGATGACCGCACCCTGATCACCGCGAAAATCGACCAGGTTCTAGGCGCGAACCGCCTCTCCGGGCGCTATACCTATACAGACGAGGACAACTTTGGGCCCAAGTACTTTCTGAATCCCAATAGCCGTCTGTTGGGTGGTCATAACGCGGCCCTTTCGTTCACGGAACTCATCAAACCGAATTTGATCAACGAACTTCGCGGAGGCGTGCAGCGGTTCCACGCATACCGCGGACCTCAGCCAATCAATCCGCCGATCACGCAGACACTTGGACTGCCGACATACCCGGGCTCGATTGCATGGCCAAGCTTCTACTTCGGCGATTCATGGACTTCTTCGGGTTACTTCGACGGCATCGACCGCGACAATCCGCAAGATGCGCCCAGCCTCACCATAACAGCCGCGGACAATCTCTCGTGGACGCGCGGAAAGCACGAACTGAAGTTCGGCTTTTTCTATCAGAGAAGCAATGTCAACACTTTTGAGACAGGACAGCCGGGAGGCGATTACAATTTCTCGGGCAGCTTCACGGGCCTGCAGGATCCGGTGGCCGCCGCCATGGGCACGCCGAATTCGCAAGTGCCGAACACCGGCGCTGGTCTTGCCGATATGTTGCTCGGTTATGTCGATTACGCAGCTCTGAACCAGTACCCGCGCTTCTATACCCGGCAAAGCGATTATGCCGGATACGCGCAGGATAATTGGAAAGTAAGCCGGCGTTTGACCGTGAATGCCGGGTTGCGCTACGAATACTGGACCCCGTTCCGTGACAAGCGCAATCAGGCGTCTACGCTTGATTTCAAAGCCGCCGGCGGTCCTGTTGTTGTGTATGCGGGCGATGGCTCAATTACAAGCCAGGGCTTTCCGCAAGCCGTGGTGGACGCTTACACCAATGCAGGGTTGCGCTTTGAATCCGCCAAGCAAGCGGGCTACCCGAGCACTTTGTGGAATATGCAGAAGAACAATTGGGCGCCGCGCATCGGAGCGGCCTTCCAGGTTGACAACAGTACGGTAGTCCGCGGCGCTTACGGTATCTATTACTGGGTGATGCCGCTGGTCCAGTATCACCAAAATACGCGCCGCAATCCTCCGTTCAGCTACAGCTATCAGAGCTTGGTCGATGACAATGATCCGACGGCGGCGGAATTAGTATTCCCGGCAGGTGGCAGCAACTACGGCAGTCAATCGCCCGGAGCGCGCACGCTAGGCAACAACTTCATCACCCCCAGCGCACTCTCTATTTCAAAGGGCGGCGGCTGGATGATTTTGCCTTGGGATACGAACTATAAGACGCAGATGGCGCAGGAGTGGAATCTGACGATCGAGCGCAAATTACCGTACCGGTTGGGTGCTCGAGCTTCGTACGTCGGCACGCATTCCAGCAATCAAATTCAGTACGACCCCATCAACGCCCCCGCGCCCCGTTCACTCAGCGCGCCCGGCGCCAGTACGCCGCAGCGCCGCATGTATCCGGATTTCGCCAGCTCCAGCACGGGAACAATGGACCTGCTGGACTATGTTGGCTACTCGAACTCCCATCAGCTTCAGACTGAGTTGAAGCGGAATTACTCGAACGGACTCGTGCTCCAGGCGTTCTATACGTTCCAACGGACACTCACCACCTCGGAGGGCGCCAACAACTCATTTGGCGGATTGGAATTGCTGCCTCCGGCGCTAACGGGCAATGCACCCGTCTCCCAGCGACTGCGCTCCATCTATGCGGATGACAGCGGATTGCCACGCCACAACTTGAGCTTCAATTTCAACTATGAGTTGCCGTTTGGCAAGGGGAAGGCCTTTCTGAGCAACAGCAACGGATTTGTCAATCGCGTAGTCTCGGGCTGGAACGCCAGTTCGTTCTACTACTACCGGAGCGGACTATTCTTCTCGCCGTATTACAGCACCCGCGGATCGAATACGATTCTGGCTCCGGGTAAGACAGGCATTCTCCCCACCGATCAGCGGCAGGCTGCCGGGTGGTTTAACGCAAGTGTGGACCGCGCGGATCTGGGTCAGCCCTACGCCGGGCAAACTTTCATACGCCGGGCCAATCCGCTCGACAACGACTTCCTCAACAATATTCCGAGGAACTACATGAGAGGGCCGGGCTTCTACAATATTGACAGCTCGTTCTACAAGGTCACGCCCCTCACGGAACGCGTTTCACTGCGGCTGGAAGCGCAGATCTTCAATCTGCTGAATCACAAGAATTTCGGCTTGCCAAATAACGCCGGGGTGATCAATGGGGGCGTGGGTCTGCCGCGGCTTGTGCAGTTCCAGGCAAGAATCGACTTCTAGCGATTCATGAGCAACCATTTCCGGGTCCTTTCCAGCATCGCCGGCGCGTTGGCCATCTTCGCGCCCAGGGTGCTGGCTGGCGACATTGTGTTGCCCTCTACCGCCCTGGAACGCGATTCCGTGATTGCGGCAAAATACCGCCTGACGTCGGCGGTCACGGGTCCGGGTCGGCTGACCGTTCATTGGACCGATGTGCTGGGCCGCGTGGTTGAGGACCGCACCATCCCCTTTGTGTTGACGGATGAAACGGAGGTTTACTTCCCGCTCGACATCCGCCGGGCCGTCGCGATGAAGAATCGTCTGGAGGTTCATGCGTCCATTCAGGGCAAGAACCAGAAGGCCGAGGCGGACAATCGCGAGGAAGATGCGGCGCTGGATTTTGTCGCCAAGCCTCTTGATCGGGGATGGCACGATTACCAGATCATCATGTGGCAGCCGTACCCGAAGGAAGCTTATCCCGTGCTGCGGCGCCTTGGGATTACGGGCGGGCAGTATAGCGGGAGGGCCGCCGGGTTGCCAGAGGCTCTGCTTGCGAACGACATGCGCTGGTACTCGGAGAATATCGGCACGGATTATTACTCCGAATACCACCGCTATCGTTCAGACCGCATTCAGCACTGGTCGTTTTTGCAGGCGAAAGACTTGCTTCGCAAAGATCCGGATAGCAAAGAAGCGTTCAAACGGCATCCCAGCTTTTGGGACCCGGTGTGGCGTGCGCGTATTCAGGAACGCTTAGTTGAGGCGGTGAAACGCAATTCGCCTTACCGGCCGTTCTTTTATAGCTTGGCCGACGAGAGCGGGATTGCGGACCTCGCGGCGTTCTGGGATTTTGATTTCTCCGATCAGTCGCTGGTGCCGATGCGCCGATGGTTACAGGATCGCTATGCAACGCTCGCGACGTTAAACACGGAGTGGGGCTCCTCGTTTCCCACATGGGATCTGGTAACGCCACCCACCACGCATGAAGCCATGCAACGGAAGGACGGCAACTTCGCCGCGTGGGCGGATTTTAAAGAATGGATGGACGTTACGTTCGCCGATGCCCTGCAGATGGGCAGAAACGCGGTCGAGTCTATCGACCCCCACGCGTACGTCAATATCGGAGGCGGGCAGCGGCCGGGATGGGGCGGGTACGATTACGCGCGCATCACGCAAGCCCTGACCGCCATCGAACCGTACGACATCGGCAATAACGTCGAGATCATCCGCTCTCTCAACCCGAAGATGGCGATGGTGTCTACCGGGTTCGCCAACGGCCCGTGGGAGCAGCAGCGAGTCTGGCGGGAACTGTTCCACGGCCATCGCGGCTTGATCATCTGGGATGAGAAGCACGAGTATGCCGGTGCGAATGGCCAACCGGGCGCGCGCGGCATCGAAGCGGCGAAGTATTACAACGAGATTCGCGACGGCTCCGGGGCTTTGATCATCAACAGTCAGCCGGTGACGGACCCCATCGCAATCCACTACTCTCAGGCCAGCATGCGGACGGAGTGGATGCTGGCAAGGCGGTCCGAAGGCGATAGATGGATTGATCGCGGCGCCAAGGTCGAGCGCACGGATGATGAGTTCCTGCGGCTGAGAGAATCATGGTGCGAACTGATTGAGGATCAAGGGCTGCAGTACAACTTCGTATCCTATTCGCAGATGGAAAAGGGTGAGTTGCTGAAAGGCGGTTACCGCGTATTGGTTCTTCCGCGTTCGTCGTCCTTATCGGCCGCCGAGGTCACGGCGATTCGCGGCTTTGTCGTTCAGGGCGGGGTTGCAATCGCCGACGGTGATCCCGGTACGTTCAACGAACACAGCCGCAGGCTAACCGCATCGCCTCTCGCGGATCTCTTCGGAGAAGCGCACGATCAGGCGGTCACTGTTCACAATTTCGGCAAGGGCAAGGCAATCTTTCTGAAGGCCGCGACGCTCGATTATCTGCAGGATCGCCTCAGCGGCAAAGAAGGCCCTGTCCACAAGCTGATCGGCGATCTTTTCCGCGCCAACAATATCTCTCCCGAATTTGCGGTGACGGACTCCGCCGGCAATCCGGTTGTCGGGCTGGAGACGCACGTGTTCCGGAACGGTGAAACAAGGATTGTGACCCTACTGTCGAACCCGCTGCTGCGGGTGGATGAGCTTGGGCCGCCCGATTTCCGCTCGAATAAACGTTTCGAGGCACCGGCCAATGTGAAGCTTAAACTTCCAGCCCCCATGTATGTCTACGATTCGCGAATGGGCAAGCCGCTCGGACAAAAGCAGTCCCTCAACGTGACTGTAGGCCCGTACGAGCCGCTGATATTCACTCTTTCCCGTGATCCTCTTCCGAAGCTGGATACCTTCGCTCCAAGGGGGGCCAGGCTGGGGTCCTTAGTGGAAATAGGCATCAGCGTAGGCGCAACTCCCGCCGAAACTCACATCTTCCACGTGGATATCTTCGACCCGAAAGGAACGCGGGTGCCCCACTACACCGAAAATCTGATCGCAAACCGCGGACATGCGCGCAAGCTGCTCCCGTTGGCATTAAATGACCCAGCAGGCGAATGGAAAATTCGCATCCGCGACGGCTTCACGGGCGAAACCAGAGAATTGGCGCTTGCAGTAAACTGAGCGCGCCGGACTGAAATGCGCCGCCTCTCCATTGCCGTTCTGCTTCTGGTCTGTTCAATGCGGGGGCAAGTCTACTCCCCGCAGGTCTTGAAAAAAGGGCAGCCGGATACAGCGGATCTCCCGGCCCTTGCACGCGGAATCTTCGATCAGGCGGACGCCCATACTCCGCGTGAAAAAGCCGAGGCCATTTGGCGATTCTTCCTCACCGACGGACGCTTCGTAAAGCCGGGCATGATCTATCACATCGCCGGTTGGGCATATGAAGAGCCGGGCGGGGAGGTGTTGGACCCGGTCAAGCTGCTCAATAGCTATGGCTTCGGGCTCTGCTACCATATTGCACCGCTGTTGGAGGGAGTTTTCAAGGCTGGCGGATTTTTCGATGCGCGTGTTTGGTTCCTAACCGGGCACACCGTCGCGGAAGTCTTTTACGACGGCGGCTACCACTATTTCGATTCGGACATGATGGGCTATTCGTCTATCGGTACGTCGGGTCCTTTGAAAGGACGCCCGGTTGCGTCGGTCCGCCAGATCGAGTCAAATGGCAGCATCATCACCGGCAAGCTCGCCGGTCTGAATCAGTCGGATGTGGCGAATGTGGACGCGCCATGGTACCCCGCGGATGTGCGCGCTCATGCGATCGGCGATCTTGCGGCACTGTTCACCACCTCGAAAGATAACTGGGTCTACCC